>NZ_VYIK01000059.1 GCF_008709575.1 Mycobacterium sp. | reverse complement strand
ACGAAAGCGTTCCCCGAAGGTCCGGCCATGAAGGAGGGTAGAGCTATCAGCGACGGCCTGCCCTGAGAACGGATGTCGCTAGTTGCACTTTCGCGGTGTCAGAACTTGTGCGGGACGTCGGTGACCAGCCCGCCGTCCATCACGAACTCCGCACCGGTCGCATACGACGACTCGTCGCTGGCCAGAAACAGCACGAACGTCGACACTTCGCGCGAATTACCCGGGCGGCCGAGCGGAACGGTCACCATGTCGTCAGGCAGATGCCTGGTCATCGGGGTGCGGATGAAGCCCGGGTGAACGGAGTTGACCCGGATGTTGTGCGGCGCCAACTCCAACGCGGCCGACTTCGACAAACCGCGCACCGCCCACTTGGACGCGACGTACGGGTGCACCAGCGGAGCGCCGCGCAGTCCCTCGATCGACGAGATGTTGATGATCGAACCGCCGCCCGCGGCGATCATCGGCTCGACCGCGGCCCGCATGCCCAGGAAGGTACCGGTCAGATTGACGTCGATGACCTGCTGCCACTTGGCCACGTCGAAGTTTCGCAGTTGGCCCAGCGCCACAATGCCGGCATTGTTGACCAAGACGTTGAGCTTCCCGAAATCCTGCACTGCGGCGGCCGTCGCGGCTTCCCACTGTCCGGGTTCGGTGACGTCGAGGTGCACGTAGCGTGCACGGTTCCCGAGTTCGTCGGCGAGTGCTTTGCCCTCGTCGTCGAGGATGTCGCCGATCACCACACTGGCGCCCTCCTCGACGAGCACCCGGGCGTGGGAAGCCCCCATGCCCCGGGCGCCGCCGCTGATCAGTGCAACTTTTCCGTCCACGCGTCCCATGACGGGTCAGGCTACCTGAGCCGGACTAGAACGTGTTTCAACCGGGTCAGCCGCGGTCGGTGGCGTAGGACCCGACGATCAGCGGCAGGTCCAGCGTCGTCCTGATTCCGGGCTCGGCCGCCAGCACCGCGGGAATGGCGTTCACGATCCGCCCGGCCGCCGCCACGATCGCGGCGTGGTTGTGGTCGCCCTTGCGGCTGGTTGGGCAGATGTCGACGGTATAGCAGGGCTCACCGGTGATTTCGACGCGATAGGAGCCGCCGGGCTGCGCGGGCCTCGGCCAGTCGGGACGCAGGTCGTCGCGCAACCGGGTGACGTGTTCGATGACTATGGCGGGCCGGCCCTTGACCATGCCGCAGATCTCGAACCGCATCGCGGCCACGCTGCCCTTCGGCACGTGACCGGCTGAGATGTCGAAGGCGTCCGGCGCCGGTTCGCGATCGTGGCTTTCGGTGATCTCGTCAACCTCGACGCCCAGCCCGGCGCCGAGTTGCCGGATCGCCGTGCCCCACGCGATGCCCGGCACGCCGGGCTGCAGCAGGATCGGCAGCTCGTCGAGCGGCTTGCCGAAACCCATCACGTCGAACATGACGGTCGCGCCGTCATAGGTGGCGTAGTCGGCGATTTCCATGCAGCGCACCTGCTCGACACGCTGACACGTGCCGGCGAGCGTCAGCGGGATCAGGTCGTTGGCAAACCCGGGATCTACCCCGGTGATGAATAAACTCGAATTGCCCTGTCGCGCAGCATCTTCGATCCGGTCGATATGCTTGTCGGGCATCAGCTGCCACGGGAACTGCAGCACTCCGGGCGCCGAGCCGACGACGTTGACGCCGGCGGCCAGCAGGCGCCGGCAGTCGCCGATCGCCTCGACGGTGCGGTTGTCGCCCATCGCGCAGTAGACCGCGCATTCGGGCCGGGTGGCCAGCAGCGCGTCCAGGTCGTCGGTGGCGGTGACTCCGGTCGCGACGTCAAGCCCGGCCAGCTCCCCCGCGTCCTTGCCGCGCTTGGCCTGAGACGACACCCACACGGCGGTCAGTTCGAAGCGTGGATCGGTGATGAGCTGGCTCAGCGCCAGCCGGCCGACATTGCCGGTGCCGAGGTGAGCGACGCGGACAGGCATGGCTGCCTCCTTGAAACTCCTCGAGAGGGGTGGCCCAGGCGATGTGGATCCGTACTAAACTAGAACACGTTTCATTTCGCCTCGTGTCCGGTAGGCCCCGGTAAGGAGTCAGGCATGCGCACTCCCCTCTGCGACGAGCTCGGCATCGAGTTCCCGATCTTTGCCTTCACCCACTGCCGCGATGTCGTCGTCGCGGTGGGCAAAGCCGGCGGCTTCGGGGTGCTCGGCGCCGTCGGTTTCACGCCGGAGCAGCTGGAGATCGAGCTCACGTGGATCGACGAGAACATCGGCGACCACCACTACGGCGTCGACATCGTCATCCCCAACAAGTACGAAGGCATGCATTCGCAGCTGTCCGCCGAGGAGCTCACAAAGACGCTGCAGGCGATGGTGCCGCAGGAGCACCTGGACTTCGCTCGCAAGATTCTGGCCGACCACGGCGTCCCGGTCGACGACAGCAACCAAGACACCCTGCGGTTACTCGGCTGGACCGAGGCGACGGCCATCCCACAGGTCGAGGTGGCGCTGCAGCACCCGAAGGTGACGCTGATCGCCAATGCACTCGGCACCCCGCCGGCCGGGATCATCACGCACGTGCACGACTCCGGCCGCAGGGTCGCCGCCTTGTGCGGTTCGCCGTCACAGGCCCGCAAGCACGCCGACGCCGGGGTCGACATCATCGTCGCCCAGGGAGGCGAGGGCGGCGGCCACTGCGGGGAGGTCGGCTCGATCGTGTTGTGGCCGCAGGTCGTCAAGGAAGTTGCGCCGCTGCCGGTGCTGGCCGCCGGGGGCATCGGCAGCGGTCAGCAGATCGCCGCGGCGCTGGCGATGGGTGCCCAGGGCGCCTGGACCGGCTCACAGTGGCTGATGGTCGAGGAAGCGTCCAACACCCCCGTCCAACAGGCGGCGTACGCCAAGGCGACCAGTCGCGACACCGTGCGCAGTCGCTCGTTCACCGGCAAGCCCGCCCGGATGCTGCGCAACGACTGGACCGAAGCCTGGGAGCAGCCCGGAAACCCCAAGCCGCTCGGCATGCCGTTGCAGTACATGGTCTCCGGCATGGCGGTTGCCGCGACGCAGAAGTATCCCAACGAGACCGTCGACGTCGCATTCAATCCGGTCGGTCAGGTGGTCGGGCAGCTGACCAAAGTGGAGAAGACGGCAACGGTCATCGCGCGGTGGGTGCAAGAGTACCTGGAGGCGACCAACCGGCTCAACGAACTCAACGCCGCGGCCAGCGTCTGAGCAGGTAGACGGGACCGGCGCCGCCACCCTGACCGTGAGGCTCTTCTCGGATCCGCGATCCCCTAGTCGGTGATCCCGGTGTCCGACGGAAACCCGCCGCCGACGATGGGGAATCCGCCGCCGGTCAGTTGCCCGACCTGCCACCCGTGTTCCGTGCACATCATCGGCAGCCCGTCGGGCGTCTGCGCCGCCGACCCGCGGGTGTTCTCGCAGGGTGCGCCCACTTGCTGGACTCCGTACAGCGGATAGGAGATTACCCAGAAACCGGACTGCGCGGCCGGGAACTGGTTGATGATGAAATGGCAGGCCTCGGGCTGACCGCCGGGGCCCCGGCCGAAGATGAATCGCTCGTAGTTGTCACACGGTGCACCCAGGGAAGCGTCGTAGCTCATCCCCGGCACGTCGCCGTCGTAGTGCTGCGGGTCGGCGACAGCCGCCGGTGCCATGCCGAGCGCAGCGCCCGCAACCGCGGCGGCGAAGACGAGTTCACGAGTCAGTTCACGAGCCATAGTCCACCTCCGGGCCTGATCCGGTCGGCCTGCCGCACAGCATAACCAGTGCAGGCCCGGCCACAAGACCCTTTCGGGAGCCGACCCGCCCGCCCGGTGAGAACACGTTTCAATTCAGTGGTGACAATCCGGCGAAAACCCGTTCCTTCTGCGGGGTCCCGGTGCTTTACTTGGCCAGAACGCGTATCACGTCGTATGCGAGGAGTGCACTGTGTCTTCCCCTCACAAGCCCGCTCCGAATCTGCCTCCCGGATTTGATTTCACCGACCCCGACATCTACGCCCAGCGGTTGCCCGTCGACGAACTCGCCGAGATGCGCCGCGTCGCGCCGATCTGGTGGAACGAACAACCCCTCGGTGCGGGAGGGTTCGACGATGGCGGCTTCTGGGTGGTCACCAAACACAAGGATGTCAAGGAAATCTCGCTGCGCAGCGATATCTTCTCCAGCCTGCAGAAGACGGCTCTGCCCCGCTACAAGGAAGGCACCGTCGGCGAACAGATCGAGCGCGGCAAGTTCGTGCTGCTCAACATGGATGCGCCGCAGCACACGCGGTTACGCAAGATCGTCTCACGGGCTTTCACACCGCGCGCGGTCGAGCGACTGCGCGAGGACCTCAACGAACGTGCGCAGCGCATCGTCGAAGCGGCCGCGGCCGAGGGGTCCGGCGATTTCGTCGAGCAGGTGTCCTGCGAGTTGCCGCTCCAGGCGATCGCCGAGCTGATGGGTGTTCCCCAGGAGGACCGCAAGAAGCTCTTCCACTGGTCGAATCAGATGGTCGGTGACCAGGATCCGGAGTTCGCGAGCAACGACGCTATCACCGCGTCGCTGGAACTGATCACTTACGGCATGCAGATGGCCGCCGACCGTGCGAAGAATCCGGGCCAGGACTTGGTCACCACACTCGTTCAGGCCGATGTCGACGGGCAAAAACTCTCCGAGGACGAGTTCGGATTTTTCGTCATCCTGCTGGCGGTGGCCGGCAACGAGACCACCCGCAATTCCATCACCCAGGGGATGATGGCTTTCACCGAGTATCCCGACCAGTGGGAACTATACAAAAAAGAACGCCCGGTCACGACGGCGGACGAGATCGTGCGGTGGGCGACCCCGGTCACGTCGTTTCAGCGGACTGCGCTGCAAGACTACGAGCTGTCCGGTGTGCAGATCAAAAAGGGCCAGCGGGTGGTGATGTTTTACCGCTCGGCCAACTTCGACGAGGACGTTTTCGATGACCCGTTCACCTTCAACATTTTGCGCAATCCCAACCCGCATGTGGGTTTTGGCGGCACGGGAGCACACTACTGCATGGGGGCCAACCTCGCGCGCATGACGATCGACCTGATTTTCAACGCGATCGCCGACAAGATTCCCAACCTCACCCCGGTCAGTTCTCCCGAGCGGCTGCGCTCGGGCTGGCTCAATGGCATCAAGCACTGGCAGGTCGACTATCACAGCAATACTTCAACGAAATGCCCTGTGGCGCATTAGAAACCAGTATACGGCTGTGGCCGGTGCAGAGTGGATTCTGCAGGCACCCGACGGCGAGCTGCGTGTTCACACCGGAGTCACCGGTCGGGCTGCGGGCATGGGCCACCGGTTGACGATCGCGATGAGCCGATGGCGCGCTACGGTGCAGTGGGCCGGCGGGGCACCGATCCGGGCCGCGCTGAGGGTGCAAGTAGACTCGCTCGCGGTGCTGCACGGCGAAGGGGGTGTCAAGGCGTTGTCCGGACCGGAGAAGGCGCTGGTGCGGTCGAACGCGTTGAAAGCGTTGGATGCCGGCCGTTTTCCCGAGATCGGCTTCGACGCCGCCACCATCGTGCAGAGCCCCGGCGGGTATCGTCTCATCGGGACACTGTCTATTCACGGCCAGACCCGCGATCAGGTCATCGACCTTCACACCACGGATCTCGGCGACAGCTGGCGGTTGTCCGCCGAAGCGGCGGTTCGCCAAACCGATTTCGGGGTCAAACCGTATTCGCTGCTGATGGGCTCGTTGAAGGTGGCCGATGAAGTGACCGTCTCGTTCACCGCGCAGCGCGCCAAGGACGAGTGAACTACGGTTATTCAGATGCGCATCGGTGTGGTCTTCCCGCAGACCGAAATCGGCGCCGATCCCGGTGCGGTACGGGCCTACGCCGAGCACGTCGAAGGGCTGGGGTTCACCCACCTGCTGGCCTACGACCACGTCGTCGGCGCCGACCCGGAAATCCATCCCGGCTGGAGCGGACCTTACGACCTGTACAGCACGTTCCACGAGCCGCTGGTGACGTTCGGCTACCTGGCCGCCGTCACCACTTCGCTCGAGTTGGTGACCGGCGTCGTGATTCTGCCGCAGCGGCAAGCGGTGCTGGTCGCCAAACAGGCCGCCGAGGTGGACCTGCTCAGCGGTGGCCGGCTACGGCTGGGCGTCGGCCTCGGTTGGAACGCCGTGGAATTCGAGGCGCTCGGCGAAGACTTCTCCACTCGGGGGCGTCGCTGCGAGGAGCAGGTAGAGCTCATGCGCACGCTGTGGACCGAGCAGAGCGTCACCTACCGCGGCAGCTTTCACCGGGTGACCGGCGCCGGGCTGGCCCCGCTGCCCGTACAGCGGCCGATTCCGGTGTGGTTCGGGGCGTCCTCGCCGCGGGCCTGTCGGCGCGCCGGCCGCCTCGGGGATGGATGGTTTCCGATGGCCGGGCCCGGTCCGCAACTCGAGCAGGCACTGCAGTGGGTGCGACAAGGCGCCGTCGAGGCCGGCCGGGATCCGGCCGATATCGCCATGGAGGGCCGGGTGTCCTGGCGTAACAGCCCCGATGCGCTCCGTGCGGACCTGCGGGACTGGGCCGATGCCGGAGCCTCGCATGTCTCGATCAACACCATGGGCGCCGGTTTGGCCTCGCCCGACGATCACCTCACCGCCCTGACCAGGGCCGCTGACGCCGCGCGCGAATTCGTCGATTGACACATCGCCGTCGCGGCGGTGTAGGCCTCACCACTGCGGCGGCGGAGAGCCGCCGGGTCCCCGCCGACCGGAAGGACCCGGGTATGGCGCACTCGAGGCGTGCCGTACCCCGCCGAACTGATGGAGCTGTCCACCGCTCCCCGGCGGTGGTCGTCCCACAAGCGGGCGGATCTGTGGCAGCAGCAGGCCGCCGGCGACAGCGATGACAAGGCCGGCGGTCAGGTCGTAGACGATCCGCCCAGTGCTGCCATACTGAGCAGCGCAGATCGTCGCGAAGAACAGGATCATCACCCCGCCGCCGAGGATCAGGAACTGCCCGAAGAGCTTTCCGGCCAGCATCAGCAGCGCGCCGCCGAGCGCCGCAAGATGGCCAAGGATTATCAGAGGGAGATAGACCACCGCGATCGCAGGCACTGTGACACCGCGGTTGCGCAGCGACTGTTTGCACAGGGCGGCGAGTTGGCCGCCGTACTGGTCGCAGAGACTCGAGACGCGGGTGACGGCGCTGCTGATGTCGATCAGCAGCGTCAGCGTGAGGATGGCCCCGATCAGCCCCAGCAAGATCACCACACCCAGCGTGATCCACAGCGCGATGTGCTGGCCGCTCGGGCCGGCGGGTTGCGGATAACCAGCGGGCCCGCCTGGGGACGACCCGTAGCCGGGCTGCTGGCCGTAGCCCGGTCCCGTTGGGGGCCAGTATCCGGCGGGTGCTTGCCAACCATAGGCAGGCGCCGACTGCGCCCAGGGATCGTGGGGTGGCTGGCCGGGGTGCGGCGGGACTCCCGGTCCGGACGGTTGCACTCCGACAGCATACCGGCCCGGGCGTGCCGAGCTGCTGATTCGACTGACGCGGCGACCGGCCTACGGCGCCGAGGCGCCCGGGGGAACCGGTCCCTCAGGGTCCGGCTGCTCGCCGTGCAGGCGTTCCAGTAACCGGGTCAGCAGCGGATGCGGATTCGCTTCCGGCGCCGCGGCGTCGGGCGGCGGCGGTAACTCCGGGTCGACGGCAGGAGGGTCGACCGGTGGCTCGTCCGCAGCGCTGCGCAACTGTTCGACCGGCACCGGTTCTGCAGGCGGGGACGGTTCCGGCGCCGACTGTGGCGGTGGCGCCGCTACCGCGGGCGGCGGCGTTGCAGGAGCCACCACGGGCGGGACACCCGGCGGTGCCGCCCGCCGGTGCCCCACCTGTTCCACCGGTGCCGGCGGACGGTCCGGAAGCAGCCGGTACCCCACGATCAGCGACACCGATGTCACGAAAGCGACCGCCCCGACCGCGAGCATGGTCATCGCCCCGGCGTACCGGCGCGCACACGCCGGCGCGGACCCGCCGGCAACGCTGTCGATCGCTTCGGCGAACTGGGGGTCGGTGAATCCAGGGTGGCGAACCGACGCCCGAGCTGCTCCCCGGGCCAGCGCTAACGGGGACCTGCTTGGCGTCGACGCCGACGCCGATAGCTCCGCGGCCCGCTCCGCATGAACCGGCACCACGTTATCGACCTCGGCGTCGGCCAGCCATTCCAGAAGCAGCGCCGCCTCCGCCGGCACGTCGTCGCTCCAGATCACGCCGATAGCACGGACACGCTGACCAAGCCGCGCCGCGTCGGCTCGTAGGCTCAGCACCGCGTCGACCACCCGCTCCGCGGTTCTGACCGCCCGTGCTCCCCCGCCGGTGCGCAGCGGTAAGTCCCCGCAATCCACGATGGCGCCCTCGGCGTCGTGGCCCTCGACGAGCACCCAACCCGCAGCGGTCGACGTCAGCGCCAGCCCCAGCACCGTATCCAAAAACACACCTCGATCACGCCCTCGTCCGGGCAGCTTGCTCGTCGTCGGATTACCTGCGTGAGCCTACGCGGACGGCGCTCCGTCGGTTACGGGGGCTCCGGCAGCCTGGCCGGACACCGGCGGACAGCGGTAGCCACAGGGGCCGCGGCCAGTCCGTTGTCACGGCAGTCGAGCAGGTCGCGGGGTCCGATACCCAACTGAAACGCCTTTGCGCCCTGATCGACATCCGGCCGACCAGAAGGTAAATTCTGCGCAGGGCGCACGACAGCACGGGATGAGGGGCATCAAGAATGACGGACGTGAGCGAGAAGGTGTGCGGCTGGGTTCGGCGGCTGACCATCGCCGCTGTTGCGGCGGTTGCGCTGCCGGGCCTGGTGGGGCTTGCCGGTGGTGCGCCGGCGGCCAGGGCATTTTCCCGACCCGGTTTGCCGGTTGTCTACCTGCAGGTGCCGTCGGCGGCGATGGGCCGCGACATCAAGGTGCAGTTCCAAAGCGGCGGCTCCAATTCGCCCGCGGTCTATTTGCTCGACGGTTTGCGCGCCCAGGACGACTACAACGGCTGGGACATCAACACTCCGGCGTTCGAGTGGTACTACCAGTCGGGACTGTCGGTGGTCATGCCGGTGGGCGGGCAGTCCAGCTTCTACAGCGACTGGTATGCCCCGGCCTGCGGTAAGTCGGGGTGTCAGACCTACAAGTGGGAGACGTTCCTGACCAGCGAGCTGCCCCAGTACTTGCAGGCCCACCAGAGCGTCAAGCCGACCGGCAGCGCCGCGGTCGGGCTGTCGATGGCTGGAGCGTCGTCGCTGATCTTGGCGGTCTACCACCCGCAGCAGTTCATCTACGCGGGCTCGCTGTCGGCGTTGCTGGACCCCTCCCAGGGGATGGGGCCTTCGCTGATCAACCTGGCGATGGGCGACGCGGGCGGCTACAAGGCCGCCGACATGTGGGGCCCGCCCGACGACCCGGCCTGGCAACGTAACGACCCGTCGCTGCACATCCCCGAGCTGGTCGCTAACAACACTCGGCTGTGGGTTTACTGCGGTAACGGCACTCCTAACGAGTTGGGTGGCGCCAACGTGCCGGCCGAGTTCCTGGAGAACTTCGTGCGCAGCAGCAACATCAAATTCGAAGAGGCCTACAACGCTGACGGCGGGCACAACGCGGTCTTCAACTTCCCGCCCAACGGCACGCACAGCTGGGAGTACTGGGGCGCGCAGCTGCAGGCGATGAAGCCTGACCTGCAGAGCCACCTGGGCGCCGCCTGACGTGAAGGTACCGTCACCAGCAGCTGTCAGCGGATCTGGGCGGTGACATCGGCCCATCCCGTGGTGTCGGTGCGATGGTCAGTGGTGTCGCGGCACTGACCGTAGAGCCGCACGACACCCACGCCGGGCTGGTCGTCGTCGCGGTAGATGACCGCGGTGACACCGTCTTTGGATAACGTCTTGCCGAACATATGGTTGGGTGGTCTGCCCTGCTGCCAGCCATGGGCAGCCAGTGTCGCGGCGATGTGCTCGAAGATGCCCGCAAAAGAGGTGTCGGGGTGAGCGGCGGGCAGGGCGAAGTTCAGATAAACCACGCCCTGGTAGGGCGGACTATCGCGGTCTTTGCACGACAGCAGCAGATAGCCGGCCGTCGCCTGCTGCAGCCCGGCGACGGCAACCAGGCGTTTTGCCTGCTCGACGACCTCGGCTTCGGTTTGTTGGTCGGAGACCGGATGAGCGGGATGCTCCACTGCGGCAGCGGGCGAGGCATGCAAACGGTCCACGGCAAGAAACGCCGCGGCCAGCGTCAGCGACAGCACCAGCGCACCGGCCAGCACCGCACGCACCCCCGGCGCGCGACGCCATGCGCTGGGGTCGCGCAGCGATACGCGCAGCTCACCGGCCATGCACCAGGTTAACTCCGGAGCAGCTGCGCCGCCGACTGCGTCGGTTTCTGGATCCGCCGTATTCGGGTGCCACCCGGGCATGCTTGGATCAGCTCATGCAAGGCTCAGCGACGGTGCATATCGCGGCACCCGCGGACAAGATCTGGAACCTGATCGCCGATGTTCGCAACACAGGGCGGTTCTCGCCGGAGACATTCGAGGCGGAATGGCTCGGCGGAGCTACCGGGCCTGCGCTGGGGGCGCGTTTCCGCGGCCACGTCAGACGCAACGAGATCGGCCCGGTGTACTGGACGACGTGCCGGGTCACCGCGTGCGAACCCGGACGCGAGTTCGGCTTCGACGTGCTCGTGGGGGACAGAGCGGTGAACCACTGGCACTATCGGCTGGCCCCCGCTGAAGGCGGCACCGAGGTGACCGAGTCGTTCCGGCTCACCTCGTCACCGCTGACCACCCTCTACTACTGGGTATTCGGCGGATTTCTGCGCCAGCGTCGCAACATCCGCGACATGACCAAGACCCTGCAGCGCGTCAAGGAAGTCGCCGAGGCGCCCTGAGCTTTCCCGCACCGTCGACGCCGATGACGACGCGCTTTACGCTGGTGGCGCGTCCCCACCGAGGAAGGCCCTGGTCGTGAGAGAGCGTTTGCACTGGTTGGCGATGCACGGCTTTATCCGGGGGGTCGCCGCGGTCGGCGCTCGTCGCGGTGACCCGCAGGCCCGGCTGGTCGCCGATCCCGCGGTCAAAGCCGACCCGATACCCTTCTACGAGGAACTACGCTCGCGCGGACCGCTGGTGCGGGGCCGCCTGAGTTACGTCACGGTGGATCACGCGGTCGCGTCCGAGGTGCTGCGGTCGGACGACTTCCGGGTGCTGATGCTCGGCGCAAACCTGCCGGCACCGTTACGGTGGCTGGAACGCCGCACGCGCGGCAATCTGCTGCATCCGCTGCGCCCGCCGTCGCTGCTGGCCGTCGAACCGCCGGATCACACCCGCTACCGCAAGACGGTGTCGGCGGTGTTCACCCCCAGGGCGGTCGCCGCGTTGCGGGAGCGGGTCGAGCACACCGCGACGGGATTGTTGGATCAGCTCGCCGGCCAGTCGGGGGTCGTCGACGTCGTCGACCACTACTGTTCCCAGCTCCCGGTGGCGATCATCAGCGACATCCTCGGGGTGCCCGACCACGATCGCGGCGAAATCCTGCAGTTCGGCGAGCTGGCCGCACCCGCGTTGGACGTCGGCTTGTCGTGGCGGCAATTTCGCCGCGTGCAGCGCGGCCTGGCAGGTTTCAACCTGTGGCTGGCCGGGCATCTGCGCCAGTTGCGTCGCACACCCGGCGAAGATTTGATGAGTCAATTGATCGTCGCTTCCGAAACCGACTCTGCTGAAAGGCATTTGGACGAGACTGAGCTTCAGGCGATCGCCGGGCTGGTGCTCGCCGCAGGGTTTGAGACCACGGTGAACCTGTTGGGCAACGGAATCCGGATACTGTTGGATGCCCCCGAACAGCTACAAGTGTTGCAGCGTCGTCCGCAGTCGTGGGCAGGCGCCGTCGAGGAGATCCTGCGCCTGGAGTCGCCGGTGCAGCTCACTGCCCGGGTGGCGCTCAACGACGTCGAGCTGGCGGGCAGGTTGATCCGGCGCGGTGAACTGGTGGTGGTGTGTCTGGCCGCGGCTAACCGCGACCCGGCCGTCTTCGACGACCCGCACCGCTTCGATGTCGAACGAGTCAACGCCAACCGACATCTCGCGTTTTCCGCTGGACGGCACTTCTGCCTGGGTGCGGCGCTGGCCCGCGTCGAGGGCGAGGTGGGCCTGCGGGCGTTCTTCGAGCGGTTCCCCGACGTGCGGCCGGCCGGCGCGGGCAGTCGGCGGGAAACCCGGGTGCTGCGGGGCTGGTCGACGTTGCCGGTGCTGCTGGGCCCGGCATGGTCGATGGCCACTTAATCCGCAGTCAGCCGGTAAATCCGTGCGGCGTTGTCGTGCGCGATCAGGTCGACGACCCGCATGGCATCGGCCTCGCTCCAATCGCCATTGGTGACAAAGCCGCTCAGCACTCGATGAATACCGTTGCGCCACAGTGCCGCACCAAGAAAGTGCAACTCTGCCGGACCAAAACCGTCCGACGAGTAGACGATTTTGCCGAACGGCGCCAGCTCCAGCATGCGGGCGATGAACGCGGGAGCGCGCGCACCCAGATGGTTGATGCTCAGCCCGCCGTCGAGGTAGACGTTGTTGAAAGCCTGCGCCAGATAACCAGACTCGCGCTCGTAGGGATAGCAGTGCAGCAGCACAATCGGCGTGTCGCCGGATTGGCGCAGGAAGTCGAGCAGATACAGCGGATTGGCTGTGCGCAGATCGCAGTCCCGGTCGCCGAAGCCGACGTGGAACTGCAGCGGCTTGCCCAGCCGCAACGCCTGGTGGAGTCCGAACCGCAGCAGGACCCGGGTGCGCAGCCCAACACCGCCGGCATCGCGCCACCGCGCGGCAGCCTCGGCGACCTCTACCGCCGACGGCTCGGATAGATCGCCGTCGAAGCCGCCGCGGTAGGCCAGAATCGACTTGGTGGCAACCGCAGTGTCTGCGCGACGGTGCAAAATCTCGGCGAACGCCGACGCGTAGTCACCGTCGACGGCTGCCGCTTGCTCGGCCACCTGTTCGAGCCGAACAACCTCGTGTACACGTCCGCCGGACAGCTCGGCCAGCTCTGCGGGGCTGGCCACCCCCGCGGCGAAGCCGGTATCGACCAGCCAGTCGGTGACCCCGGCGGCGCGTAGAAACAACCGTGCCAGCTCGGACTCACCCAATTGGCAGCGGCGCTGCCAATAATCGTGCGGATCAGCATGATGGGGCAGGCCGAGAATCGGCGCGCAATAGGCTCGCAGGGCGAAGCCGAGTTGCGAGTCGAAGCCCGAGTAGGTGATCGGTTCGGTGTTGGCCTCGTTGAGTGCGTTCTCCAACCGCGACCGGTCCCCCGCCGTCACCCAGCAGCCGTGGGTGTGCTGATCGACCAACGCCACATCGGCGATGTGGCGCCGCAAAGCGGATTCACCGCCGCTAGCCACCGTCACACACTCCAGGCCATCCGGAACTTCTCCGCCAGCTGTTCGGCGGTCAGATCGCCATAGCGTTCCTGCTCGAGACGGCGGACCGCCACCAGCACGTCAACGACAGCATTGCCGAGGATCGCGCGCATCCGGGCCGACCCGTCGAGCGCGGCAATGGTGTGCGACTGCGTTCCGGGCAGTTGCACGATCCCGGCGCGGTCGCGATCGGCGTCGCCGAGAGCGGCCGGATCGACGGTTGTTTCCGGCGGCAGCACAACGTTGCGATTGATGCCGTCCAGCGCCAGGCCGAGGATTGCCGCCGAGGCGAAATACGGGTTGGCCGACGGGTCGACCACCTTCACCTCGACGTTGCCGCCGTGCGGGTTCGACAGGCCGCCCCGGACGAATCGCAGTGCCGCTGCCCGGTTCTCGGTGCCCCAGCAGGCGTACGCGCCGGCCCAGTTGCCCGGTCGGAGCCGCAGCCCGGACACGATCGAGCCGCACAGCACCCCTTGTGCGTCGGGTAGCCCGTGAAGCAGACCCGCCAGCGCTTTTTCACCCGCCGCGGTCATGCCCCGCGGGCTGCTGTCGTCGGAAAACAGCGGGCCATTCATCGCCGTAAGCGAAACATGTTGATGTGCACCGCAACCCACGCTATCGACGAAAGGCGCCGGGGACAAGCTGACTCGCAGGCCGTAGCGGCGCGCCACCCGGCCGACGATGATTCGGGTCAGCACCAGCTGGTCGGCGGCGGCAATCGGCGGCTGCGGCGCCAACGAGATCTCAAACTGGTTGACCCCGTACTCAGGGTGGAATTGCTCGATGCCCACACCCGCCGCGGCGGCGGCGGTGACGACATCGCGCAGGAACGCCTCGTGCTCGAGTACACCGGCGAGTCCGTACTGGGCCCACAGTCTCGACGACAGCCGGCTACCGTCCGGGTTGACCAGTACGAACTCGATTTCGTGACCGATCATCGCGCCCAAGCCGACCTCGGCCAGCGCGGCCTCGAGACGACCCAGCGTCGCGCGGCTGCATAGCGCAGCCGGCGCACCATCCTGCTCGAAGAACCCGCCGGGCGCCCAGGCCAACCCGTCACCGATGCTGCGCAACGCGGACAGGTCGATGCGGATGCGCTGGTCACCGACCACGCTGACGTCATCGGTAAGAGCGATTCCGCTCTGGTCGGCGGCGAAACCATGCCACACCGGGCTGGCGCCCAACCCGGGATCGGCGAACGCGGATATTCGATGGATAGGCACCATCTTGGCCTGCGTGAGTCCGGCGGGATTGACGACGGTGCCGATCACCGCTCCCACTCCTTCGGCCTCCAGTTGGGCGATCGCTGCGGCGGGGAGTGTGGTCACGCGCTGCGGATCAAGCCCGAGCGGGCAACGTGAGCTGGCATGACTGACCGATATCCAGGGTGCGCAGCACCCGGCCCATACCGATCCACAGCGCACACGACAACGCCAGGTCGGCGAGCAGCTCCTCGGTGAAGTGGTCGCGGCAGCGGGTCCAGAAGTCTTCGTCGTCACGCAGTGCGGTGTGCTCGGTAGCAAACCGGTAGGCGAACTCGGCGGCCAGTCGCTCCTGCTCGCTGTAGCCCGGCCAGGTGCGCCACTGCGACGCGTGCTCGTAGAAGTCTTCGTCCACGCCCGCGGCCGGTCCGTCGCCGACACGAGTGTTGACGCAGACCGCGCATTGGTTGTCGTGGGCGATGACCATCCGGGCGAGTTCACGGGTGCGCATCGGTAACCGATTGCGGTGGTAAACGGCGTCGCTGAAACCGGCGATCGCGCTGCCGAGTTCCGGAGATTTGCCAAACCAGCCGACCAGATCGTCGTCGGCGTAGGTTCCGATTCGGCTCATGCCGCGATGCTACGCCATCGTGCGCCAATCACGTTGCGCGACAATCGGGCGCGATGAGTTCGGTCGCGGGCGGCCTGGCTTACACCGTGGGCGGACGGGCGACACACTGGGCCGAGTACAGCGCCTCGCCCAGTTTGTCCATCAGCTCCAGTTGCGTCTGCAGATAGTCGACGTGGTCTTCTTCGTCGGCGACGATCTTCTCGAACAGGTTCGCCGTGGTGCTGTCCTGTCGCTCCCGGCACGCGATGATTGCGGGCTTGAGCCGGTTGAGCACTTCGATCTCCAACGCCAGATCGCTCTCGAACTGCTCGCGCAGCGTCTGGCCGACTCGCAACGAGCCGATCCGCTGATAGTTCGGTAGACCGTCGAGCAGCAGAATGCGGTCGGTGACCGCCTCGGCATGGCGCATCTCGTCGAAGGACTCCGCACGCGTACGGGCGGCAAGCTCGGTGAAACCCCAGTTCTGCTGCATCTTGGCGTGCAGGAAGTACTGATTGATCGCGGTCAGCTCGCTGGTCAACTGCTCGTTGAGCATGCGCAGAACATCGGGATCACCTTGCAAGATCGCTCCTCACAACACCAGCATGGGACAGACGATGCCAATCTTCGATGCCAATCTTCGATGCCAATCTAATGCAGGAAACCGACCTGCGGGGTGGTGCCGCGTCGGCGTGGCGGCGCGGCGGCGGGCTTAGGTCGCAGTGAGTTAGGTTAGACTCCGCTAATCCGATTAGGTTAGACTGGGCTAATATGCGGGCGGTTCGGACTGCGGGAGTGTGCTGATGTACGTGTGTCTGTGTGTCGGTGCGACCAGCCAGACGGTCACGGACTGCGTTGCCCGCGGGGCGTCGACGTCGAAAGAAATCGCCGCCGCATGCGGGGCCGGTGCCGACTGCGGCCGCTGCCGGCGCACCCTGCGGGCGCTCATCGCCGACAGCGCCCCGCTGGAAGCCACCATGGCCCGGTAGCGCTGTCAGCGCCGCCGCACGTCGAACCGCCCGGCCGCCCGGAACCAGTTCGGGTTTCATGCTGCGGAGAGGGCAACGAAACCGCCGTCCGCAGCACCGTGAGCGCAGTCTGGGAGCCCCGGGTGCAGACTCATGCCTCAATCTCGTCGCAAACATCCGCCGACACAACCGCACCCCAATCGGCTAAGCGCTAAACGGTGACGCGCGGACGTAGCGACTGGTCGGAACCGTGTCGATGTTGTCGTTGGCGCCGAAGGCCGACGTGCTGGCGATCATCCGGCTCAGCCGCTCGTGCAGATCGGCGTCGTCGACGGCGCCGAAGAAGGCCTTCACGTCGCTGATCGCCTCGATCGGGAACAACTCCTCGACAATGCCGGCGATCTCCGGCGCACCCGGGGTCAAAGCGCGTACCACCGCATTCTGGGTATAGCCGAAGATCGACTGGGTCTCGATGGCCACCGGCGTGTGGTCGTTCTGCCAGCGACGCAACCAGCTGACGGGGTCCAGGACTGCGGGTCGGCGCAACAGCGCGATATTGGCCAACCCTGGTGTGCGCTGACCGATTTCGAGCGGTGCCGGCAGCGGGACCGATTCGGTGACCAGGTACGCCGACATCAGCTCGCACTCCGCACCCAACAGGCGCAGCGCCACAGCGATCTGGTCGCCGTAGCATTGCTGGGTCCACAGGCTCACTACGGCCGCCACCGGCGGGTCCAGGGTGGTGAGCGTCATCAGCGAATCCCGTACCGCGGCGTCGCGGACGTTGACCACCAGACCGGGAACACCCAGGCGCAGAACGGCGTCGGCGACCGGTCCGCGCTGGCGGGCGCACCAGTCGTCGTCGGGATCGGCGGCCCGCAGAACCGCCATGACCTTTTCCATGACTTTTTTCTATGACTTTTTTCTGTGATCTTTTCCGTGGGGCAAGACCTCGCTTAGGGCCAGCCGGATCCGGACCCCGCGTCGATAGTCCAGCATGCCTGGGACCGGACACCGGCGCGAGGCGCCCGAAACCGGCCGGTCAGCCCGAGTGGATCAGGCGTACGGGCTGTTCGGCGCTGACCACGTCACCGACGATCGCGGCCAGCTTTCGGTAGGATTCGTCACGGCTGCTCGAGGAGCGAAACACCAGCCCGATCCGTCGTCCCGGGCGAGGTAGGTCGAACTGGGCCAACCCCAGCCGGCTGCGTGCCGCCTCGACCGGCACCGCGCTGTGCGGGATCAGCGTCACGCCCAACCCGCCGGCCACGCACTGCACGGCTGTGGCCAGCGACGCGGCTCGGGTATCGGCCAACTCGGCGCGCACCCCGGCGGTGTGACAGACCTCCAGCGCCTGGTCACGCAGGCAGTGACCCTCGTCGAGCAACAGCAACGGCAGCTTCGCCAGCACGGCCACCGGCACCCGTCGCTTACCCGATAACGGATGCCCCGGCGGCAGCGCCAGCACGAAGTCCTCGTCGTAAATCGGAATCTCGATAATCCCGCCGGTGCCTGCGGGCAGGGCGATGAGCGCGGCGTCCAGTGCGCCTTCGCGCAGTGCGGTCAGTAGCCGTTCGGTCTGATCCTCAACGACCCGCAGGGTCAGTGCCGGCAGTCGCCCGGCCAGTCCGGCCAGCACTGTCGGCAGCACGTAGGGCGCCACCGTCGGGATCAGGCCCAGGCGCATGGTGCCCTGTAACGGATCGGCGGTGCCGGCTGCGGCCGCGGTGAACTCGGCGACCGCCTCGATCACGGCCTGCGCGCGCGGCAACAGGTGCCTGCCCTCGGTTGTCACGAAGACCCGTCGGGTGGACCGTTCGACCAGCTGGACGCCCAGACCGGCTTCCAATGCCGACAGCGCCTGCGACAACGTCGACTGGCTGATGCCCAGAGCGGCTGCGGCGCTGCCGAAGTGTTGCCGCTCGGCGACCGCGACAAAAGCCCGCAGACCGGCGATGGTCGGCTGATAAATCTTATCGGTCATACCTATCAGTCTAGTGGGAAATATCACCTTTACCTCAAAGTGTTGTTACGGCAGAATGATCTTGACGATGGATTTCCGCCCTGACGCGAACCCCTGACCGCAACCCCGCCACCATCAAGGAGTGACATGGCTGTGCTGACGATTGGTGACCAGTTCCCCGCCTACAAGCTGACCGCGCTGATCGGCGGCGACCTGTCGAAGGTTGACGCCAACGAGGCCGGCGACTACTTCACCACTGTCAGCAGCGATGACTATCCGGGCAAGTGGCGCGTGGTGTTCTTCTGGCCGAAGGATTTCACTTTCGTGTGCCCCACCGAGATCGCTGCCTTCGGCAAACTCAACGACGAGTTCGAGGACCGCGACGCCAAGGTTCTGGGTGTCTCGGTGGACAACGAATTTGTGCACTTCCAGTGGCGGGCCCGGCACGAGGACCTCAAGACCATTCCATTCCCGCTGCTCTCAGACCTCAAGCGGGAACTCGTTGCGGCCACCGGAGTGCTCAACGCCGAAGGCGTGGCCGACCGGGCGACGTTCATCGTCGACCCCAACAACGAGATTCAGTTCGTCTCGGTGACCGCCGGTTCGGTGGGCCGCAACGTCGACGAAGTGCTGCGGGTCCTCGACGCCTTGCAAACCGACGAGCTCTGTGCCTGCAACTGGCGCAAAGGCGACCCCACCATCGACGCCGGAGAACTGCTCAAGAAGTCTGCGTAGCAGGCCGGCCGATGGGTGTCGAAAACCTCAGGGCGGCGCTGCCTGAATACGCCAAGGACCTCAAGCTCAACCTGGGCTCGATCACCCGTAGCACCGTGCTCGGCGAGGAGCGGTTGTGGGGCACGCTCTTGGCCAGTGCCGCCGCGACCCGCAATGACCGGGTGCTCACCGAGATCGGGGGCGAGGCGGCCGAGTACCTCTCGGCGGAAGCGTATCGGGCTGCGCTGGGTGCCGCGGCGATCATGGCCATGAACAACGTGTTTTATCGCGCCCGTGGCTTCCTCGACGGCGCCTACGACGACCTGCGCGCCGGGTTGCGGATGAACATCATCGGTAGCCCCGGAGTGGAGAAGGCAACGTTCGAACTGTGGTGCTTTGCGGTGTCGTCGATCAATGGGTGCCCGGACTGCCTGACCGCCCACGAGCACACCCTGCGCGAGGCCGGCATCGACCGGGAGGCGATCTTGGAAGCGCTCAAGGCTGCCGCTGTCGTTGCCGGCGTGGCACAGGCGATCGCCACGGTGCAAACGCTGGCCGTGACCGGCCCCACCGACACGCCCTAACCGGGACATTTCGGATCGCGGCGCACGCGGCGGTGTAGTTTCGCGGAATGACCGGTCAGGTGCCGGGAGAGTTTCGAGAGAGCTCCGAAAGAACTACAGTCGTGCGCGGGCACGAATGGCCCGAAGAGCCCAAGAGAGCCAAGTGTTTACCATGTCCAGCATTCCGATTTCCAACTTTTTGAGCGTGGTGTCTTGGCGGAGCGAAGTCGACCGATCTAAGCACCGCACCCTGCCGACGGGCGCGCCACAGTGAGACTGCCCCGATTGCACCTCTCACGGCCCGCCGTCGTGATCCCGGACGCCGCGATCGACAACGACGCGGTGCTCGCGCGGGTGCGCGCATCGTTTCGTGGCCCGATCTCTGAATGGGATCCCATCGAGCAGGACATCCGGTATGTGTTCGATCGGTGCAATACGCAGGTGCGCTACTTCGAGCCGGACCCCGAGCTGTCACCCGCCGAGTTCGCCGCCCGCGCGGCGAGCGCCTGCCTGTTTGCCAACGGCATCGAGGCCTCCGCGATCGACCTGCTCGTCTACGGCGGGATTGCCCGTGATGCCTTCGAGCCGGCGACCGCGGCCGAGGTTGCCGGACGCCTGGGCGCCAAGCCACTGCACGCGATGGACGTCACCTGTGCCTGCGCCGGGCTCCTCGAGGCGCTGCACGTGGTCGCCGGCTACTTCGCCCTGCACGACGAGCTGCGGACCGCGCTGGTCTGCGCCGGTGAGCTGACCCGGGACCGACTGAGCTATGACATTCGGTCTCGCGAGGATGTGGCAGTCCGCGCAGCCGGCCTGACGCTGGGCAACGCCGCTGCGGCGTTCGTCATGTCGCGGGAACGGCTGCCGGCGGGCAGTGCGCGGCTGGTGGGGTTTCGGCACACGACACTGGCCGAGCACCATGGGCTCTGCAGGGCGCCCGTCGACGGATACTTCACCTCGCATTCGAAAGAGCTGTTCGCGCTGGCCGTGCACGTGCCGCCGGAGATTCGGCGCCTTGTCGGGGACGTCGGGTGGTCACCGGCCGACGTCGACCACTACGTCTTCCATCAGCCCAGCGAGGCGATTCTGCAGCGAGTGGTCGCCGAGCTGGGCGCCCGGCCCGGGGCATGCGTACACACTCACTCGTTGTTCGGGAACACGGCGAGCACGTCGTGGGCCGTTGCGCTCGATCACCGGCTCAAGCACGGGACCATCGAGGCCGACGACAAAATTGTCTTTGCGAGTGCGGCCGCCGGTTTCACGATCGCGTGCGCGGCCGCGGTGTGGGACAACTGAGCGCAGCGGGCGACGCGCCGCTGCGGTGCCCGCAGCCCGTCGACGTTGTATCTTGGGGCAGGTGTGTGGACGGGTTCGGGTGATGCACGGGCCCCGCTGACATGGAGGCGTCCCAATTACGCGACGTCGGATGGCCTTGGGCGTGTCTTGGGGCATGACCCTGGGAGCGGCAACCGGCCTACTGCCGGGCGCCGCGTTCCTGTCGATAGCCGCGGCCTTCGCCGACGACTACGAGATCTTCACTGATCCCGGTTCCATCGAAGAGGTCACCGGGATCTACGGAACCGGAATCCTGGGGGCTTTCACGACTCCGCCGGCTGCGCCCGGCGGCGTCGAGGGCGATCAACTGTTCAGCTTCGTCGACACCACGACCGGTGCTACCGGCACCTTCGAGGGCTACGAAAGCACTCTGGTGGGCAACAACCAGGAAGTCCTCGTCACCTCCGATGTGTCGGGCACCGACGCTCCGCCGGTCGGCTCGGTGTTCGACACCTACATCATCGGCGCCGACAGCGACTTGGAGAACGTCTACTCGGCCATCCCTTCGGCGTCCGGCGGGGATATCGTCTCGGATACCTTGACGACTCCGCTGGGGAATTACCCCATTTCCGTCAGCTTGGACGCAGCCGATGTTCCGGCCGTCGACGCATCGGGCGTCCCGCTGGGAAACGGTGTCGACTTCGTTCCCGGCTCCGCGTTGACCCTGACCGCGATCACCGGGATCCCGCCTCTGTTCATGGCTCTTCAGGGAGATCAGCTGTTCGACGTCGACGACGCTGGTGCGAGCGTGGGGAGTTTCACCGCCGACGTGACACCCACCACCGACGACGTGGGCACCCATACCGAGGCGGCCCTCGTCACCTCCGACGTATCGGGCAGCGCCGGCACCGGCGCGGGCGACGTTCCGCCGGCCGGCTCGGTGTTCAACACCATCGAGATCGGCGGCCTGGAGAACTTCTACTCCGCGATACCCACGACATCCGGCGGTGACGTCTCGGACACCCTGATGACCCCGCTGGGGAACTTCAGCATTCCGGTCATGGATGCAACCGCAGCAGAGGCCCCGGCATCCGTCGACCTGCCCGACGGTTACGACATCGCGGCCGTTCCCGGTTCCACCGAAACCTTCACCGGAATCAACGGGCTTCCGCCGTTGAACGTCGCCATCCAGGGGCAAGGCGAATTCGACCTCGAATCGGGTGGTGCCGTAGTCGGGATCTTCGACGCCGACCAAACCACGACTCTGGATCTGTTCGGCGACACCACCCAAACGCTGCTCGTCACCGCCGACGGCAGCATCGGCACGGTAGGCACCGCCGCCGGCGACCTGCCACCGGTGGGCTCGGTGATCGAAACATTCAGCGTCGCGGGCATCGAGGACATCTACACCGACCTCGCCTCCACGACACCCGGAGGCGAGGTGGTCTCGGACACCCTGGTGACGCCGTTGGGAGACTTCGCCATTCCCATCACCTTCGACCTGCCCGCGAGCCTCGCCACCGATTTATTCCTCAACGTCTTACCCTGAGGTCAACCTGCCGAGCCGAGCCGGCCAGACGTCCGCGACACGCCGCGAAAGTGCAGCTGGCGAATTATTTCCCGAGTGCAGGCGTCGCCTGGTTCACGGTAAGCTATCGACGGTGTCTGTCACCCGTCGGCTGCCGAAAGTCCGCGACCTCACACCGCTGCTGCGGCTGTCCAAACCACGGTTCGACCGCACCCAACGCCGGCTCGACGCCGCCCTGACGATCAACGACCTGCGGCGCATCGCCCGGCGCCGCACCCCCAAAGCCGCATTCGACTACACCGACGGGGCCGCCGAGGGAGAGATCTCCCTCGCCCGAGCCCGCCGGGCCTTTCGCGATATCGAATTCCACCCTTCGGTTCTGCGTGACGTCACCAGCGTACGTACCGGCTGGGACGTGCTGGGCCAGCCGGTGGCGCTTCCGGTGGCGATCGCACCGACGGGATTTACCCGGTTGATGCACACCGAGGGCGAGATCGCCGGCGCCCACGCGGCAACGGCGGCCGGGATCCCGTTTTCGCTCTCGACTCTGGGCACCACGTCAATCGAAGATGTCGCGGCAGCTGTTCCACACGGCCGCAAATGGTTTCAGCTGTACATGTGGCGTGACCGAGACCGGTCGATGGCGCTGGTGCGACGCGCCGCCGACGCCGGGTTCGACACGCTGCTGGTGACCGTCGACGTTCCCGTGGCCGGTGCACGGCTACGCGACATCCGCAACGGGATGTCGATCCCGCCGGCACTGACACTGCGAACCGTGGTGGACGCCGCGCGTCGCCCCCGATGGTGGTTCGATCTGTTGACCACCGAGCCACTGGCGTTCGCCTCGCTGGACCGTTGGCCGGGCACCGTCGGCGAATACCTCGACATGATGTTCGACCCTAGTGTCACCTTCGCGGATCTGGCCTGGATCAAGACCCAGTGGCCGGGCAAGCTGGTAGTCAAGGGGATTCAAACCCTCCACGACGCCCGCAGTGTCGTCGACCTCGGCGCCGACGGCATCGTGTTATCCAATCACGGCGGCCGCCAACTAGATCGGGCCCCGGTGCCGTTTCATTTATTGCCTTCGGTGGCGCGAGAACTCGGCGGCGACACCGAGATCCTGCTGGACACCGGCATCATGTCCGGCGCCGACATCGTGGCGGCCGTCGCGTTGGGGGCGCGCTGCACCCTGGTCGGACGGGCCTATCTGTACGGACTGATGGCCGGCGGAGAGGCGGGTGTCCGCCGCGCGCTGGAGATTCTCTCAGGACAACTGACCCGCACCATGCGACTGCTCGGTGTCACCTGCCTGGAGGAGCTTTCGCCCGCGCACGTAACCCAGCTGCGCCGCCTGGTGCCGCTCGAACCACCGGTGTGAGATCACTTGTCAGCCGGTGTCTCGGAGCCGACCCGCACCGACGACGATGCCGGTGCAGATTCGCCGTCACTACGCGCGCGACGAGCACCCACATACGCTTCGGCGCGCAACCGGGGGACCATGTGCGGGTAGTGCAGCTCGAAGGCCGGGCGCTCGGAGCGGATGCGGGGCAGCTCGTAGA
>NZ_VYIK01000058.1 GCF_008709575.1 Mycobacterium sp. | reverse complement strand
CTTTCGCTAATTCAACAGCGTGTCACGCCAAGTTGCGTGCAAAACCGGGGCTAACGAGGGGAGCGTGGCAATGAGGCTGCTGGATCGTCAGCGCCACCGAGGGCGGGCAGCTGCCGCCGGGGTGCTGGCCCTCGCGCTGATCCCGGTCGTCGCCGCGCCGATGGCCCGCGCCGACGTCGACGACCTCATCGACCTGGTCGTCGAATCCCTCATGCCCGGCGCGATCGCGGGCGCACCGGTCGCCCCGGTGGTCACCAGTCCCGGCCCGCCGGTGGACATCGTCAATCCCCCCTTCCCGATCGGCAATGAAAATTCGACCATCACCGTGGGCCTGGGCGGCAATACCGGCATCTTCGACCTCGGCGGCGGCAACACCGGCGACGGCAACCTCGGCAGCGGCGACACCGGCAACCTCAACCTCGGCGACGGCGACATCGGCAACGCCAACCTCGGCAGCGGCGACACCGGCAATGTCAACCTCGGCAGCGGCGATACCGGCAACGCCAACCTCGGCGGCGGGAATATCGGCAGCGACAACCTCGGCAGCGGCAATATCGGCAATGTCAACCTGGGCAGCGGCAATACCGGCAACGCCAACCTCGGCGGCGGCAACATCGGCGACGCCAACCTGGGCAGCGGCAACATCGGCAGCGACAACCTCGGCAGCGGCAACACCGGCAACGCCAACACCGGCTTCGGCAATGACGGCGACGCCGACGTCGGGTTCGGCAACCACGGCAGCAACGACGTCGGGTTCGGCAACCACGGAAGCAACGACATCGGGTTCGGCAACAACGGCAGCAACGACATCGGGTTCGGGCTCACCGGCAACGACAAAGTCGGCTTCGGCAGCCTGAACTCCGGCGCCGGAGACGTCGGCTTGTTCAATTCCGGTGACGACGACATCGGCTTCTTCAACTCGGGCAACGGGCACATCGGCGTGGGCAATTCGGGTGCCATCGGATCGGGGCTCCTCAGCGTCGAGTTCTTCGACTCGGGCCGGCTCGACACCGGCGCGTTCAACTCCGGCTACCTCGACACGGGGTTGGGAAACTCGGGTAACTTCGACACGGGCTTCGCCGACTCGGGCGCCCTCGACACCGGCCGGTTCGACGCGGGCGCCGGCGACTCCGGCTGGTTCGATGCGGGCGCCACCGACACGGGCTGGTTCAACTCGGGCGCCACCGACACGGGGTTCTTCGACTCCGGCCACACCAACACCGGCGCCTTCGACGCCGGCAACACCAACACCTTCGACTTCAACTCCGGCGACACCAACACCGGCTGGGGCAACTCCGGCGACATCAACACCGGCGTGTTCAACTCCGGTGACCTCAACACGGGGCTGGGCAACTCCGGCACCCCCGCCGGGGTGGAAAACTCCGGCTTCGATCAATCGGGCTACCACCTGTCGGGCTACGCGGGCAGCGGCGCGAACGACTCGGGCTTCGACAACGACTTCCACGAGGCCTACACCTTCGACACCTCGGGCTTGGAGAACGAGGGCAGCCAGGAATCCGGCACGATCAACGTGGGCCTGGACAACTCGGGCATCAGAAACGCCGCCCCCGACCAGGTCAACGACGGTTTCGACGTGACCGGCACCGCCGGTGACCTCTCCGGCCTGGCCGACACCGGATCGGCCGGCTCGGGTTACTTCAACGACGGCTACCTCATCTCGGGCTACGCGAACTACAGCAGCGAAGCCAGCGGCTTCCTGGTCGCCGACTATCAAAATTCGGGCTACTTCAAGTGAGCCGGCGCGGTGGCCCCGGGGCCGCGCCGCCTGTTGGGCCCGGATCCCCGCGCCGTTACGCTGACCGGGGGATGCGTTGGCGACCACGGGGCAGGTAAGGAGAGACACGTGACGGTCCGGGTAGGCATCAACGGTTTCGGCCGCATCGGACGCAACTTCTACCGGGCCCTCCTGGCGCAGCAGGCCCACGGTGCCGGCGCCGGCATCGAGGTGGTCGCGGTCAACGACCTGACCGACAACGCGACGCTGGCGCACCTGCTCAAGTTCGACTCGATCCTGGGGCGACTCCCGCACGAGGTGAGCCTGCAGGGCGAGGACACCATCGTCGTCGGCAACGCCGCCATCACGTCGCTGGAAATCAAGGAGGGCCCCGCCGCGCTGCCCTGGGCAGATCTCGGCGTCGACGTCGTCGTGGAATCCACCGGTCGGTTCACCGACGCCGCCAAGGCCAACGGGCACCTGCAGGCCGGCGCCAAGAAGGTGATCATCTCCGCCCCGGCCACCGGGGCCGACGTCACCATCGTGCTCGGGGTCAACGACGACGCCTACGACGGCAGCCAGCGGATCATCTCGATGGCCTCGTGCACCACGAACTGCCTGGCGCCGCTGGCCAAGGTCTTACACGACGAGTTCGGCATCGTCGAGGGCCTGATGACCACCGTGCATGCCTACACCCACGACCAGAACCTGCAAGACGGCCCGCACAAGGACCTGCGCCGCGCCCGGGCCGCCGCGGTCAACATCGTGCCGACCTCCACCGGCGCGGCCAAGGCGATCGGGCTGGTGCTGCCCGAGCTCAACGGCAAGCTCGACGGCTACGCACTGCGGGTGCCGGTTGTCACCGGTTCGGTGACCGACCTGACCGCCGCGCTGTCCAAGCCCGCCGACGTCGAGGAGATCAACGCCGCCTACCAGGCCGCCGCCGAGGGCCGGCTCAAGGGGATCCTGAAGTACTACGACGCGCCGATCGTCTCCAGCGACATCGTCACCGACCCGCACAGCTCGATCTTCGACGCCGGCCTGACCAAGGTCATCGGCAACCAGGTCAAGGTGGTGTCGTGGTACGACAACGAATGGGGCTACTCCAACCGGCTGGTGGATCTGGTCGCGCTGATCGGCAAGTCGCTGTAGACATGGCGATCAAAACGCTCGACGAGCTTCTGGCGCAAGGGGTTTCCGGACGCGGCGTGCTGGTGCGCTCCGACCTCAACGTGCCCCTTGCCCCGAACGGCACCATCACCGACCCGGGCCGGATCCGCGCGTCGGCGCCCACCCTGACGGCGCTGGCCGGCGCCGGCGCCAAGGTGGTGGTGACCGCCCACCTGGGCCGGCCCGACCATGGCCCCGACCCGGCATTGTCGCTGGCCCCGGTGGCCGCGGCGTTGGCCGGGGAATTGAACCGCGACGTGCCGCTGGCCGGTGACGTCGTCGGCCCCGACGCGCAGGCCTGCGCGGCGGAGCTGGCCGCAGGCGAGATCCTGCTGCTGGAGAACGTCCGCTTCGACCCGCGCGAGACCAGCAAGGACGACGCCGAGCGGCTGGCGCTGGCCCGGCAACTGGCCGGGCTGGTCGGAGACGACGGCGCGTTCGTCTCCGACGGTTTCGGCGTGGTGCACCGCAAGCAGGCCTCGGTCTACGACGTGGCCGCCCTGTTGCCGGCCTACGCCGGCACGCTGGTCGCCGCCGAGGTCGCGGTGCTCGAACAGCTGACCACCGCCGGCGAACGTCCCTACGCCGTGGTGCTGGGCGGCTCGAAGGTGTCCGACAAGCTCGGCGTGATCGAACGATTGGCCGCAGCGGCCGACAGCATCATCATCGGCGGCGGAATGTGTTTCACCTTCCTTGCTGCGCAAGGACTTTCGGTAGGGAATTCGCTGTTGCAAACCGAGATGATTCATACCTGCCAACGATTGATGGACACCTACGCCGACGTGATCCGGCTGCCCGTCGACATTGTGGTGGCCGAGAAGTTCGACCCCGAGTCGCCGTCGCGGCTCGTCGCCGCCGACGCGATCCCCGACGGCACCATCGGCCTGGACATCGGGCCGGGCTCGGTACAGCGATTCGCCACGCTGCTGGCCAACGCCAAAACCATCTTCTGGAACGGCCCGATGGGCGTCTTCGAGTTCCCGGCGTTCGCCGCCGGCACTAAAGGCGTGGCCGAGGCCATCGTCGCCGCGACAAGCAGGGGCGCGTTCTCTGTGGTGGGCGGCGGGGATTCCGCGGCCGCGGTGCGGATACTGAACCTGCCGCCCGAGGGGTTTTCGCACATCTCCACCGGCGGTGGTGCCTCGCTGGAATATCTGGAGGGCAAAACCCTGCCCGGCCTGCAGGTGTTGACCAGATAGGGATCGGAGATGAGCCGCACGCCGCTGATCGCGGGCAACTGGAAGATGAACCTCAACCACTTCGAGGCGATCGCGTTGGTGCAAAAGATCGCGTTCGCCCTGCCGGACAAGTACTTCGACAAGGTCGATGTCGCGGTCCTGCCGCCGTTCACCGATCTGCGCAGCGTGCAGACCCTCGTCGACGGCGACAAGCTGCGCCTGACCTACGGCGCGCAGGACCTCTCGCAGCACGATGCGGGCGCCTACACCGGCGACATCAGCGGCGCGTTCCTGGCCAAACTGGGCTGCAGCTACGTCGTCGTGGGGCACTCCGAGCGGCGCACCTACCACGGGGAGGACGACGCCCTGGTGGCTGCCAAGGCGGCCGCCGCGCTGCGGCATCAGCTGACCCCGATCGTGTGCATCGGCGAGCACCTCGAGGTGCGCGAAGCCGGGTCGCACGTGCGCCACAATGTCGAGCAGTTGCGGGGCTCGCTGGCCGGGCTCTCGGCCGAGCAGATCGGCGCGGTCGTCATCGCCTACGAGCCGGTGTGGGCGATCGGCACCGGGCGGGTCGCCAGCGCCGCCGACGCCCAGGAGGTCTGTGCGGCGATCCGCACCGAACTCGGCGCGCTGGCCGACACGCCGATCGCGCAGACCGTGCGGGTGCTCTACGGCGGGTCGGTGACCGCGAAGAACATCGGCGACATCATCGGCTGCCCCGACGTCGACGGCGCCCTGGTCGGCGGCGCGTCGCTGGACGGGGAGCAGTTCGCGACCCTGTGCGCGATCGCCGCCGGCGGGCCGCTGCCGTGAGCCGGGCGCCGGCCTGACCTGCCGGTCGGGCCGGCCTCGGTATACTCTGCAGCACCGCGCATCTCGTCCGGGAAAGGTGATTCGATGGCTGGTCGCAACGGCGACATGGTGTCAGGTGCCCGGACACGCCGGCGGCTGCCCGGCAGGGGAGCGACGGTCGGCGCGGTTCTGGCCGCGGGCGTGGCCGGCGCGTTGACCACCGCATTGACCACCGCATTGACCACCGCATCCCCGGCCAAAGCCGACATCCTCTACGACATCCTGGACCCGATCCTGACGCCGATCCTGACCGCGACGACCGACGTGCTCGCCGGCATCGACCCGGCTGCCGCCGCGGACCTGACCAGCTTTTTCGACGCGAGCGGGCTCAGCCTGGCGACCACCGACCCGGCGGCCGCACTGGCGGCGGCCGTGACGGCCGATCCGGCCTCGGGAGCCGGCTCCAACGTCGCCATCCCGCTGCATGTCGCCGAAACCACCGAGCCCTATGTGGACGTCTCGGTCAACGGCGGGTCGCAGGTGCCGGTGCTGGTGGACACCGGATCCAGCGGCCTGGTCATCCCCTGGCAAGACGTCGGGCTATCCAACCTGCTGGGCCTGGGCTTTCCCACCGGAGCGGGCATCAGCGGCTACAGCGGCGGGGTGGACTACTTCTACGTGACCTTCGACACCACGGTCGATTACGGCGGCGTTCTCACCACCTCCTCGACGCCGGTCGACGTGGAGCTGTTCTCCTGGCCGACCTCGGCCACCTCACCGGCCGATTTCCAGCAATTCCTCGCCGATGACGAGGTCGACGGCATTTTGGGGGTCGGCAGCAATGACGCGGGCCCGGGCACCAGCCCGTTGGAGGCGGCGGGCTACCCGGGTGTGCTCGTCGACGAGCCCGCCGGCGAGCTGGTGGTGGGCGCCAACACGGCAGCCACCCCCGCCGAGGTCACAGTGAGCGGAGCGCCGCTGGCCAACCTGCAGGTCAGCATCAACGGCGCAGCGCCGGTCCCGGTGACCGGCGACATCGATTCCGGCGGCGTCTACGGCACCATGCCGCAGTCGGTCACCGACAGCCTGCCCGCGGGCACGACGATCACCGTTTACGACAACGGCGGTCAGCAGCTGTACTCCTACGTCACCACCGCGACGAATGATCCCACGCTGGTGTCGGCCAGCTCCGACCTGGACACCGGGTACGTGCCGTTCGCCCAGTACCCGATCTACGTCGACTACACCAACGACACGACGACCTTCGATCTGCCGAGCTAATGCCCCCCGGTACGGTGTAAGTCATGGAACTGGCCCTGCAGATCACCCTGGTGGTCACCAGCATCCTGATCGTCCTGCTGGTGCTGCTGCACCGCGCCAAGGGCGGCGGGCTGTCGACCCTCTTCGGCGGGGGCGTGCAATCGAGCCTGTCCGGATCGGCGGTGGTGGAGAAGAACCTCGACCGGTTGACGTTTTTCGTCACCGGCATCTGGCTGGTGTCGATCATCGCGATGGCGCTGCTCATCAAATACCGCTGAGCCGGCCCGGAACCGAGCCGCGAGCGGCCGCGTCGGATGGGTGTGGACTCTTCGTATGCGACACCTGACGAGTCGCCGCTCGGCACGCGACCGGTCGACCGCATGGACTCCCGCGACGCCGTGATCGGGCCGTTGCCGCTGGCGGCGCCGCCCGTGCTGGGCGAGTCCGACTAGGCGACTTATCGAGCGGTCCGGTTGCGCAGGGCGTCCAGCGCGCCGCGCACCGCGTGCTCGGTCGCCGACAACGGCGACATCACCTTCTCGCCCACGCTCACCAGGTAGTCGATGCGCTCGACGATGGCCTCGACCGGCGCGACCAGCGCGACCAGCCGGCCCATCAGGTCGTCGATCCTGCTCAGCGTGGACTCGAAGTGGTCCAGGCCGGCGTCGAGGCGGTCCACGGCGGTGTTCAGCCGGGCCAGGGAATCGTTGAGGTCAGCCAGGGTGCCGCCCAGGCCGCGCAATACGTCTTCGAGCTGGCTCACCGTGACGTCGGCATTGATCGCCGCCTGGGTGAGCGTCTTGATGCGCTGTCGCGGAGCGCGGCCGCGCCCGGTGTCCTCAGCCATGACGCTCATTATGGTGTCCCGTCCGCGGCGCTGCCGGCAGCACCGCGCAGGACGGCGCGGCTGCGGCGAGCGTGACGCCAGCGTCACGATGGGCGTCGAGCGTGACGCCAGCGTCACGGCCGACGCCGGGATCGACCTGCTGGCGGTCGATCCCGCCTATCGCGGCGGCCACGGCGACCCGGCGCGGGTCCACCGGATCCAGGCAGCCTGCTTCGCCCGCAATGCATCACACGAAGAACAATCCGCACGTCGCGCCCGTCACCCCGGGCCAGCAGGACCAGCGCCACGTGCGGTGCCCTTCAGTAGGACGGTGCGGCTACCACCATTGCTGCGGGCTGAGACCGAGGCATTTCTGAAGCTCGGCGTCGGCGGCGCGTATCGCGGCCTCGTTGACGCGGTAGGCGGCGGCGACGTCGGCGAAACGGCCGGCGGTCAGATTCGCTCGCCGGCACACCATGCGTTCGATACCGGCGGCAAGCGCTGCAGGGTCGTGCGCTGCGAGAAACACTTCCTCGCCGGGCAGCCGCCACAGCGCCGCCAGGCAGCGCAGAACAGCAGGCAGGCCGAACACCGCCGGCACGCGACGCCACAGCAACGTGCCGACAGAGCCGAGCGGGATCCTCGGTTGCGGTGGCGCGTACACACCGTGGCGGCCGGGTCCGAGAATCCATCGGCTCAGGTGCGCCGGCTCAACAGGCCAGTTGTAGGGCAGGATTTCGTCGACCTGACCGGTGTCCCCCGCCGTCTGCCATCGCAGCAGGAAGGGGAAGCGATGTCCTGCGGTGGTCTCCACCCAGCCGGTGGACGTGTGGCGTAGGTCGGCCGAGACCGTCGCTGCGCAGGCGACGGCGGTCAGTTGTTCGGTCGGCGATATCCCGACCGCCCAGGCTGCGCCGGACGGACCATAAAGCCGGACCGCCGCCGCCGCTGGCGAATCCGGTGCGCACAGGCGTGCCAGTCGCCGGTCGTTGCGGACCACCGCCTCCCACACCTTTCCGGCGAGTTTGGTGCCCAGTTTGTCGCACTTGGCCGACGTCAGATGGGCATCGGTGCGTACCGACCGCCGGGGCTGTCTCGGTGCCGAGGGTGGGACGACGGGCTGTTCGGCCTTCGAGGCCGGCTGCGCGGGTGCGCTGGGGGGCGCGGGCGCGAGCCGGACCGCGGGTCGAGGCACGCAGCCGACACACCCGAGCCGGGTTTTCGTCGCGACCAGTCGCTCGGCAGCGCCGCACTGCGGGCACGCGACGTCGGTGAAACGGCTCAACGGGATCAGCCAATCCAGGATCAGGGGATAACGCCGATCGCCGCGGCGAACATCGACGGGCACCCGCCATACCGGCACCTCGTAGAGGTGTAGCCGATAGGGCCGGACCTGATGGCGTGCCGTGTACTTGTCGCGAGTCTCGGCGAGCCGCCGGGCGTGTTCGGTCCGGACACTGTCGGCGCGTGCGTCCAGCAATTCCAGGCGATCAGTAGGTGCTTGCGCGCGCCGACGTTCGATCGTCGCGAGCGCATCACGGTAGTAGGCGTCGACGCGGTCGAGCTCAGCGTCGCGGATCTTGTCGATGCCGTCACCGAGTTCACTGCGACGCCGCCTCGCGCACCGCTCGATGACCTGGTCGGCGCACCCGATCGCGGTGATCAGGCCCTCGATCGACGGCGCATCGTCTTTCGGCGCTGCCGTCAACCCGGCCAGCCGCGTGCCGAGCTGAGGTGCCAACTCGCGTTGTGAGGACGCATCCACCCAGCATTCGGCGCATTCCTGGTAGTGATCGTCGCTGGACAGCGTGTAATCGACCAGGACCCCGACTCGCAGGATCGTCCGCACCGCTCGGGTCGGTGCGCCGGTGACGTCGATTCGCCCGTGCTCGATGCTGAACTGGTCACGCGCCATCGTCTGCAGACGCTGCGCCGGCGGTGGCGGCGTGGCGGGCACCGGAATGGTCATCGCGGCGACGTCACCGACCGCCAACACGTCGTCGGCCGCGCGGCTCAGCGCAGGATGGCCTACCGACAACAGGGTCGCCCCGTCCTCGCGGGCGACATCAGGGTCGGTGGTGACCCGCAGCACCTCCGGCAGCTGCAGTGTCGCCTGCAGGTCGGGTGGCAGCATCACCAGCGTCGTTTCAGAACCCGACTCGGTGAGCCCGCCGCTGGCTTCGACATAGCGAAGCCAAAAGTCGACTCCCATATCGACGCTCGTCATGACGGCTCACCTACCAGCAGGTCGACACGTGCCCTGTTGTGCAGATAGCCGCGCCTCGCCTCGGCGAGCGCGTTGCCGAGAGCCTCAAGCCGGCGCTCGAACTCGTCGTCATCAGCGGCATCGACGAACGCATCGAAAACCTCGTTCTCGAAATCAAAGTCGTCATCGACCCGGCCGAGGATCATGTCGAGTTCACCGACGACCAGTTCGAACAGGTTGATCTTGGCTTCGAGCACGTGCACGATCCGCTGCTCGATGCTGCCCCGGCAGACCAGGTTGGTCAGCGTCACCTCGTGTTCCTGCCCGACGCGGTGTAGCCGGCCCAGCCGCTGCTCGATCTGCATCGGGTTCCACGGCAGGTCGAAGTTGACCATCGTATGACAAAACTGGAGATTGCGGCCCTCACCTGCGGACTCGGTCGACAACAGGATCGGGGTTTCGGCGCGAAAGTCCGCGATTGCCGATTCCTTCTGCGCGCGGGTAAGGCTTCCGTGATACCTCGCTGACGCCAGCCCGGCGTCCTCGACCGCAGCGACGAGCAGATCCAGCGTCTGACGAAACCCGGTGAACACTAATACTTTCTCCCCACGGGAGACATGTCGTCGCAGGAGGTCGACGAGCACACCCACTTTGACCGGTTCGCGGATGGCCTGAGCGCGTTCGGCGAGGTCGTTCCAGCCGAGCTTGGCCAGCGTCGGTGCCGCGGCTGCGGGGACGGAGCCGGCCAGTCGGGTCAGGCCCCGCAACGCCAACCGAGTGCCGGGCGCCGGCCGACCGGCTGCTCTGACTCGCCGGACGAGGTCAGCGTAGAGCCCGGCCTCGTCGCTGCCCGGTGTCACCAAGATCGTCTCGGCGAGGCGAGACGGCAGCATGACGGCGACCTCGCTGCGGCGGTGCCGGATCATCACCTCTTGGGTACGTGCCCGGAGCTCCTCGACATTGCGCGGCGCCGACTCGACCGACGCGGCCCCGTGTTTGGCGCGAAACTGGGCGGGTGTGCCCAGCAGCCCGGGAGCGACGAGGCTGACCAGCTGGTACAGATCCGACAGCTTGTTCTCCACCGGCGTTGCGGTGAGCATCAGCAAGTACCGGGCGCGAAGTCGGCGCGCAAGCTTGCCCGACGCACTGCGAGGATTACGCAGCCGGTGCGCCTCGTCGAAGACCACCAGATCCCAATCGGTGTCGGTCAGCCTGCTCAGCAGCGGGTCACGGCGAGCCGCGGCCAGCGACGCGATAATGACCGGCCGGTCGATCGTCTTCTCGTCGGCGGCGGCGATCGAGGTGGGCAATCCGAATTTCCGTTCGAGCTCATCACGCCATTGGCCGACGAGCCCGGCCGGAACGATCACCAGCACGTGGTCGGCGAGCCCGCGTATCCGCAGCTCAGACAGCACCAGTCCGGCCTCGATCGTCTTACCGAGCCCGACCTCGTCGGCCAAGATGCCCCGGCCGCGCATCCGCCGCAGCACCGTTCGGGCGGCCTGAAGCTGATACTCGAACGGCACAAACCGCAACTGCGGCAACGCGAGGAGCGTGTCGAACCCCGGCCGTGCCCAGACCTTGACGGCCTCGTCGACGATCGCGGACCAATCGGGCTGCGGTCGCGCGCCGTCGCGCAGCCGCGCCAGCAACGGCAGGTAAGCGGACAGTTCCGGTGTGGACGGCTCGGATGTCGCGGCTGCGTGGATCGTGACACTCATGCTTTTCTTCCCGTGACTCGTACGTGGTTGCGCTGGACGGTACCGCCGGGGACCGACACGACCGAGAACCCACGCCGACGTGTGACAACTGAGGTCGATGCGACTCCGGGAATGGCCGGCCGACCGGGTGTGAGTCCTCGACATCGACCTGGTCGTGCGGCCAGGTGCGCGGCTGCGTCTGCGCAGCGCGGCGGCCGCCGTTGCCCTGCCGAGCGCGGTCAGCTGCACGTCGCGGGTGCGCACTCCGGGCCGGCAGTAGCGAATTCTGTTTTCCGGCAGCAGCATGCACCGCCACCATGCCGCCCGGGTCGACGGTGCTGGCACTGGCCGACGGCGGGACGCTGACGGTGTGGTAGGGCCGGCGGCTGACAGTGTGACCGCGCCGCGGCACTTCTACCCGGAGAGCTTGGCGGCGGCCTCGGTGTCGAGAAACCACACAGTGTTCTCCCGTCCGCGGGCACCGGCGGCCGGCAGCGACACCGGGTCCGCACCGCCGATGGCGGCGGCCACGGCGTCGGCCTTTTCCGCCCCGGACACCATCAGCCATACCTCACGAGAGCGCTGGACCGCCGGCAGTGTCAACGTGATCCGCTTCGGTGGCGGTTTCGGTGAGTCGTCGACACCGAACACCAACCGGGTGCGTTCCCGCACGGCAGGCGTATCGGGAAACATCGAATTGATGTGGCCTTCTGGCCCCACACCGAGTAAATGCACATCGAAAACCGGCGCGGGCTCGCCGTTTTGGGCATTGGCCGCCAGCACTTGCTCGTAGGCCAGTGCGGCCGCATCGAGATCGTCGCCGAATTCGCCGTCGCCGGCCGGCATCGGGTGGACATTGCGCGCCGGGATGTCGACGTGATCCAGCAGGGCGTCCCGCGCCTGCTTGTCGTTACGGTCGTCGTCGTCTGCCGCTACGTAGCGTTCGTCGCCCCAGAACACATGCACCGCGCTCCAGTCGACGCGCTTGCGCTGGGCATCGAGATACCGCAGCAGCCGGTTGCCGTTGCCGCCGCCGGTCAACACGATCAGTGCCCGCCCCCTGGCCGCCACGGCCGACTCGATGACGCCGATCAGGCGCTCGCCCGCCGCCGTGACCAGCGCGTCGCTGTCGGGAAATGTCTCGACGAAGACGCTCACACGTATTCCACCCGGTCGATGCCTGCCAGGGCCTCCGCGTAGATCGGATCGGGAGTCCAGCGCCGCAAATCCTCGGCCAGGCATTCGGGAGTGTCCCGGCGTGCCAACGGCAGCTGGGCGTCGGGCTTTCCGGTCCGGCTCAATGTCGCCGTCACGCCGTCCTGCGGGCGGCGCAGCGTCATCGTTTCGGTGGAGCGCACCAGCTCGACCTTGAGGTCACCCACCGCTCGCCGCACCGGCCCGTCGATCCGGCTGGCCAGCCAGCCCGCCAACACGTCCAAGGCTGGCTCGGTCCGCAGACCCGACACCAGTGCGGCGGTGATCGGCTCGTGCGGCGGCTGGTCCACCGCCGAGGCGAGCAGCGCCCGCCAGTAGGTGATCCTGCTCCAGGCCAGATCGGTGTCGCCGGGTGTGTAGCCGGCCAGTCGGGTCCTGATCGCCGACAACGGGTCGACACCTTTGGTCGCGTCGGTGATCCGCCGATTCGCCAGCCTGCCCAGCGGGTCTTGCGCAGGCACTGCCGGGGCGTTCTCCGGCCACCACACCGCCACCGGCAAATCCGGCAGCAGGAATCGCAGCACCACGCTGCCGGCGTGGTCGGTGACCGGCCCGAACAGCTTCAGTACCACGACTTCGGCGGCGGCGGTGTCACCGCCGGTTCGCAGCTGAGCGTCCAGCCGGGGCTGAGCAGCGCTGCGGTCCTCGCTCTTCACCGCGATGATCCGGCTGGGATGCTCATGGCTGGCAGCAGTGGCGGCCTGGATGGATTCCTCGAGCATCTCGTCGCTTTCCGGCGCGATGACCAGCGTCAGGATGCGGCCCATCCGGGCCACCCCGACTTTCTCCCGCAACTCTTTGAGTTTGTCGCTGATCGCGGCGGTGCGGGTGTCCGGCAGGTCGACAATCATCGGCGTCGCTTCTCCCTGGGTACTTTGCCGGCATCCTCGCCGATCACGGCCGACGCCATTCCCGGCCGACGCGGCGCAGCATCGCGAACGCCGAGGGCGGGCCCCAGCTACCGGCCTCATACGGCTCCGGTTTTCCGTGGGCAGCCCAATTATCGAGAACGGGTTCGATGATCTCCCAAGACAATTCGACTTCCTCGTTGACCGGGAACAACGACGGCTCGCCCAACAGCACGTCGAGGATCAACCGCTCGTAGGCTTCGGGTGACTCCTCGGCGAACGCAGCGCCGTAGGAGAAGTTCATGATGACGTCGCGAACCTCCATGACATTGCCGGGCACCTTGGAGCCGAACCGCAGGGTGATGCCTTCGTCGGGCTGAACCCGGATGACCAGGGCATTGGCGCCGAGCTCGTCGGTCATGGTGTCGTCGAACGGCAGGTGTGGCGGGCGTTTGAAGACCAGCGCGATCTCGGTTACCCTGCGGGCCAGCCGTTTACCGGTGCGCAGATAAAACGGCACACCGGCCCAGCGGCGACTGTCGACCTCCAGGGTGATGGCGGCGAACGTCTCGGTGATGGAGTCCTTGGCGAAGCCTTCCTCGTCGAGCAGCCCGACCACTTTCTGTGCCCCCTGCCACCCCGCGGCGTACTGGCCTCGGCAGGTGGTTTCCTCCAGCGGCCGCGCGAGCCGGGTCGCCGAGAGCACCTTGATTTTTTCGGTCTGCAATTCCGAGGGGCGAAAGCTCACCGGCTCTTCCATGGCGGTGAGCGCCAACAGCTGCAGCAGGTGATTTTGGATCACATCGCGGGCGGCGCCGATTCCGTCATAATAGCCGGCGCGCCCGCCCAGTCCGATGTCTTCGGCCATGGTGATCTGCACGTGGTCGACGTAGTGTGCGTTCCAGATCGGATCGAACACCTGATTGGCGAACCGCAGCGCCAGGATGTTCTGTACGGTTTCCTTGCCCAGGTAGTGGTCGATGCGAAACACCGACTCTTCCGGAAAGACGCTGTTGAGCACCGTGTTGAGGGCACGCGCAGTGGCCAGGTTGTGGCCGAAGGGTTTTTCGACGACGACGCGGCTCCATCGGTCGCCCTCCGGGCGGGCCAGGCCGGCTTTGTCCAGTTGCTCGCAGACCGCCGGAAAATCCCTGGGCGGGATCGCCAGGTAGAAAGCGTGGTTGCCGCCGGTGCCGCGTTCCACTTCGAGATTGGCCAATGTCTGCGCCAGTTGTGCGAATGCGGCGGCGTCGTCGAAAGTGCCGGGCACGAAACGCAACCCGTCGGCGAGCCGGTCCCAGATCGCCGGCCGAAACCGGGTGCGGGCGTTTGCTTCGACTACGTCGCGGGCTATCCCGCGGAAATCGTCGTGGGTCCAGTCCCGACGGCCGAAACCCACCAACGCGAACGTGTGGGGCAACAGCCCGTGGTTGGCCAGGTCGTAGATGGCCGGCATCACCTTCTTGCGGGCCAGGTCACCGGTGACACCGAACAGCACCATGGCGCACGGTCCGGCGATTCGCGGCAGCCGCTTGTCGCGTTTGTCCCGCAGCGGGTTTTGCCACTGCCCGGCGCTGCCCCGGGCGCCGGTCGGGCTCATCGGGCGGAGGAAAGCTGGGCTCGTATCTCGTCCAACAGCTCGTTCCACGAGGCCTCGAACTTGTGCACTCCGTCGTCTTCGAGCGCCACGAACACGTCGTCCAGGTCCACGCCGACCTGGGTGAGCTTGTCGAACACCTGCTGGGCCGCCGCGGCCGTGCCGGTGACGGTGTCGCCGCGGATGACACCGTGGTCGGCGACAGCGTCGAGGGTCTGCTCCGGCATGGTGTTCACCGTGTTCGGCGCGACCAGCTCGGTGACGTAGAGGGTGTCGGAGTAGAGCGGGTTTTTGGTGCCGGTGGACGCCCACAGCGGCCGCTGCACGCGCGCGCCGCGGTCCTTGAGCTGCCCATAACGCTCACCACCGACGAACACCTCCTGGTAGGCGGCATAAGCCAGCCGGGCGTTGGCCACACCGGCCTGACCGCGCAGCCCGAGTGCGTCGGCGGTGCCGATCTTTTCCAGCCGGTTGTCCACCTCGGTGTCCACCCGGGAGACGAAAAACGAGGCCACCGAATGGATCGTGGACAGATCGTGTCCGGCTTTGGCGGCCTGCTCGAGGCCGGTCAGGTAGGCGTCCATCACCTCGCGGTGCCGCTGCACCGAGAAGATCAACGTGACGTTGACCGAGACACCTTCGGCCAGTGCCGCGGTGATGGCCGGCAGACCCTGCTTGGTGGCCGGGATTTTGATGAGGAGGTTGGGTCGGTCGACGATCTTCCACAGCTCGACGGCCTGGGCGACTGTCTTGTCGGTGTCGTGGGCCAGTCGCGGGTCGACCTCGATGGAGACCCGGCCGTCGACGCCGTCGGAGGCCTCCCACTGTGGCCGCAGCACATCGCAGGCCTGGCGGACGTCGTCGGTGGTCAGGGTGCGCACGGTCGCGTCGACGTCGGCGCCGCGCTCGGCCAGCTCGGCGACCTGGGCGCGGTAGACATCGCCCTGCGCCAACGCCTTCTGAAAGATCGTCGGGTTGGTGGTGACCCCGACCACGCTCTTGGTGTCGATCAGCTCTTGCAGGTTGCCGCTGCGCAGCCGCTGGCGTGACAAATCATCGAGCCAGACGGACACGCCCGCGGCGCTGAGCGCGGCGAGGTTAGGGTTCTGAGACATCTGCATCAACTTCCTTGTGTGAATCGTTCAGTTGTCCAGCGCCCGCTCGGCGGCGGCCGCGACAGCGGCGGCGGTGAAGCCGAACTCGCGGAAAAGAGTCTTGTAATCAGCGGACTCCCCGTACCGCTCCACCGACAGGATCTGCCCGGTGTCGCCGACCCATTTGTGCCAGCACTGTGCGACACCGGCCTCGACCGCGACGCGCGCCGACACCGCCGGGGGCAGCACGCTGTTTTGGTAGTCGTAGGGCTGCGCCTCGAACCACTCCACGCACGGCATCGACACCACCCGCGCGACGATGCCCTTGTCAGCCAGCAGCGTGCGGGCCTCGACACACAGTTGAAGTTCTGAGCCGGTTCCGATCAGCACGACGTCGGGCTCGTCGGTCCGGGCGTCGTCGGCGGCGCCGCCGAGCACATAGCCGCCCCGGGCAACACCGTCGGCGTCGGTGCCTTCCAGCACCGGGACGCCTTGGCGGGTCAGCATCAGCCCGACCGGGCCGAAGTCGGCGTCGGACCCGCCGCGGGCCAAGATGGTGCGCCAGGCGTAGGCGGTTTCGTTGGCGTCGGCCGGGCGGACCACGGCCAGGTTCGGGATGGCCCGCAGCGCCGCGAGGTGCTCGACCGGCTGATGGGTCGGGCCGTCTTCGCCCAGACCGATCGAATCATGGGTCCACACGTAGATGGTGTCGATGTGCATCAGCGCCGCCAACCGCACCGCCGGTCGCATGTAGTCGGAGAACTGCAGGAAGGTACCCCCGTAGGCGCGCGTGGGCCCGTGCAAGACGATGCCGGACAAAACGGCGCCCATCGCGTGCTCACGAACGCCGAAATGCAGTGTGCGCCCGTACCACTGCGCCGTCCACTCCTTGGTCGAGATCGACGGCGGCCCGAAGGAGTCCGCGCCCGCGATCGTGGTGAGGTTGCTTTCGGCCAGGTCCGCCGAGCCGCCCCACAACTCGGGCAGCTTCGGGCCCACCGCGGCCAGCACCGCACCGGATGCCTTGCGGGTGGCGACCGGGTCGGATCCCGGCTCCCAGTGCGGCAGGTCGGCGTCCCAGCCGTCGGGCAGCCGGCGGGCCAGCAACCGGTCGAGCAGCGCCTTGCGGTCCGGCTCGCGCTGCGCCCAGGCGTCGAACTCGGATTGCCAGCGCTGGTGGGCCTGCCGGCCGCGGTCGACCAATTTGCGGGTATGGGCCAACACCTCGTCGCTGACCTGGAAGTACTGCTCGGGATCGAAGCCGAGCACCTTCTTGGTGGCGGCCACCTCCTCCTCGCCCAGTGCGGCGCCGTGCGCCTTGCCGGTGTTCATCAGGTGTGGGGCGGGATAGCCGATGATCGTGCGCACCGAGATGAATGACGGCCGGTCGGTGACCGCCTTGGCGTTGGCGATGGCCTCCTCGATCGCGACGACGTTCTCACCGCCCTCGATCTCTTGCACGTGCCAGCCGTAGGCGCGGTAGCGGGCCGCGGTGTCCTCGCACAGCGCGATCGTGGTGTCGTCCTCGATCGAGATCTTGTTGTGGTCGTAGAACACGATCAGGTTGCCCAGTTGTTGCACCGCAGCCAGCGACGACGCTTCCGAGGTCACTCCTTCTTCGATGTCGCCGTCGGAGGCGATGACATAGATGTAGTGGTCGAACGGGCTGGTGCCCGCGGCGGCGTCCGGGTCGAGCAGGCCGCGCTCGTAGCGGGCCGCCATCGCCATGCCGACCGCCGACGCCAGGCCCTGTCCGAGCGGCCCGGTGGTGATCTCCACCCCGGCGGTGTGCCGGTATTCGGGGTGCCCGGGCGTTTTGGAGCCCCAGGTTCGGTAGGCCTCGATGTCGGACAACTCCAGGCCGAATCCACCGAGGAACAGCTGTAGGTAGAGGGTCAGGCTGGAATGCCCGGCAGAGAGCACGAACCGGTCCCGGCCGATCCAGGTCGGGTCGGCGGGATCGTGGCGCATCACCCGCTGGAACAGCGTGTAGGCCAGCGGGGCCAGGCTCATCGCCGTGCCGGGGTGCCCGTTGCCCACCTTCTGGACGGCATCGGCGGCCAGGACCCGGATGGTATCGACGGCAGCCGAATCGATCTCGGTCCAGTCATCGGGGTGATGCGGTCGGGTCAGCGCAGAAATATCGTCCAGTGTGGTCACGAGGCATTCCTTGGGTTGTCTGCGGGTCGTCTGCGGGTCGTCTGCGGATCGTCTGCCTGGTTTCACTCCACCGTAGTACTCACCCTAATGCCGGCGACCCCTCAGCGCAGAGTGAGATTTCGCCATACCCTCGGCGGTGGTTGGACGCTGTGAGATCGGTCAACCTCAACCCCGCAGCCCGGGCCGACCCGGCATGCGGTCTACCATCGTCTGTAGTAGAAGCCGCGCGCTGCTGCGATCCGAGGAGTTATTGCGTGAGCATTCGCGGGCGCGTCGCGCCGACCTCAGTACGCGAGACCGCGTTGGCGTACCTGGCGCTGACCAAGCCGCGGGTCATCGAACTGTTGCTGGTCACCGCGATACCGGCGATGCTGCTGGCCCACCGCGGCACGGTGCACCCCGTGCTGATCCTGGACACGCTGATCGGCGGGATGTTGGCGGCCGCCGGCGCCAACACCCTGAACTGCGTGGCCGACGCCGATATCGACAAGGTGATGACGCGGACCGCCCGCCGACCGCTGGCCCGTGCTGCCGTGCCGACCCGCACCGCGCTGATGTTCGGCGTGGCCTTGAGCGTCGGATCGTTTTTCTGGCTGTGGTCGACGACGAACCTGCTGTCGGGACTGCTGGCGGTGGCCACGATCGCGTTCTACGTGTTCGTCTACACGCTGCTGCTCAAACGCCGGACCGCGCAGAACGTCGTATGGGGCGGGGCGGCCGGCTGCATGCCGGTGATGATCGGCTGGTCGGCGGTGACCGGCACCATCGCTTGGCCGGCCCTGGTGATGTTCGCGATCATCTTCTTTTGGACCCCGCCGCACACCTGGGCGCTGGCCATGCGCTACAAGGACGACTACCGGGCCGCGGGCGTACCGATGCTGCCGGCGGTCGCGACCGAGCGCCGGGTCACCACACACATCCTCGTCTACGCCTGGCTGACCGTGGCGGCGACGCTGGTGTTGACGCCGGCGACCGGATGGCTGTACGCGGCGGTGGCCGCGCTGGCCGGTGCGTGGTTTCTGGCCATGGCGCATCAGCTGCACGCCGGGGTGCGCCGCGGCGAAGCGGTCAAGCCGCTGCGTCTTTTTCTGCAGTCCAACAATTACCTCGCGGTGGTGTTCGGCGCGTTGGCCCTCGACTCGGCGATCGCGCTGCCGACGCTGTTCTGACTCTGATTTTACCGCCGGGACCGCCGCCCTCAAATCCGGTGTCGAAGTGCTTACTTTGGGTGCGGACGCTCTCTCGCCGCCAAGTGCGGCTTCGTCGTCGTATCGACGCGGACACCCTGACCGGCGGCGCCGTCGAGGCGCTTGAGCGGCTGGTGACCCGGTGCGCGGCGGAACTTTTCCCTGCGCTGCTCCGACTAACCGACGGAGCCAGCGCAGGCTGAGGAAAGGTTTCGATGACGGCACCGATCTGGATGGCGTCCCCGCCTGAGGTGCACTCGGCGTTGCTGTCTAGCGGCCCCGGGGCGGAGTCGCTGCTGGCGGCGGCGGACGCGTGGAACACCTTGAGCGGGCATTACGCCGCGGCCGCCGAGGAACTCAGCGCTGCGGTGGCCTCGGTGCAGGCGCGGGTGTGGGAAGGGCCCGGCGCGGAATCGTATGTGGCGGCGAATATGCCGTTTGTGGCGTGGTTGACGCAGGCCGCCGCCGACTGTGCGGCCACCGCGGCTCGCCACGCGACGGCCGCTGCCGCCTACACCACGGCGCTGGCGGCCATGCCGACCCTGGCCGCGCTGGCCGCCAATCACGCCACCCATGCGGTGTTGGTGGCGACGAATTTCTTTGGCATCAATACGATTCCGATCGCGCTCAACGAGGCCGACTACGCGCGTATGTGGCTTCAGGCGGCCACCACGATGGCCGGCTACCACGCAGTTTCCAGCGCGGCGGTGGCCTCGACACCGCAAACCGGCCCGGCACCTGCGATCCAGAAATCCGGCCGCGACACCGCCCGCTCCGCCGCCGGCGAATTCGGCGGCAGGGGCGGCCACGGGATACTACCCATCGTCGACAACGACAGCGGCGATCCCTACAACGTGAGCTGGTGGATCAATCGCTTTCTGGAAGTCCCCCAAACCTTGTGGCGAGACGTCACCATCATCGAACACAATCCCGCGCAGGGGTTTCTGCAGCTGTCGTACGACATCCCGGGCCTGGCATCGGACCTGTTCGGCCACGCTGTCCAGGCCGCAGAGTACTTCCCTGAAATCCCGGCGCTTGCGATGACCACGCCGGCCGGGGCGGTGGGAGGCTTCGCCGGTCTCGGCGGGCTGGCCGGTATCCAGCTCGAAGCCGCCACGCCCGGCGTCGCGGAGGCTGCCTCGACGCCCCCGTCCCCGAGTGTGCCGGCGGCCACCGCCGTCAGCCCGGTTACGCTGAGCGCCTCGGTCTCCGCGCCGATGCCCCCGCCGTCTTTACCCACGCCCATGGCGGGCACCGTCGCCGGTTCCGCGCCGACCCCGCCGCTCGCAGCCGCAGGCGCGGCGGGCTTTGTGCCGCCCTACGCGGCAGGTCCGCCCGGCTTCGAGGCCGGTTCGGGGATGGGCACCGGCACCGGCACGAGCGCGAAAAGGAAGGCGACCGCGCCGGACATCGCCGCGGCAGCAGCGGCCGCCGCGGCCTGGAAGCCGGCTCGGGCGCGGCGGCGCCGACGGGCGGAGCTGCGCGGCGACGGCGATGAGTTCATGGACATGGCCGTTGGGGTGGAGACGGACCGGAGCGCTGCAGTCATGCCGGAAAACGGCGCGGGGCCGTTGGGTTTTGCGGGCGCCGTGCGGAACGGGGCCGTCGGGCAGGCGGTCGGGTTGACCCGGCTCGCCGGTGCGCAATTCGGCGGGGGTCCTACAATGCCGATGGTGCCGGGTAGCTGGACACCGGATCCGGCCGGCAGGGCGGGAGAAGGCGGAGATCACGGCTGATGCGGCCACGCGTATCGGGCGTCGACAACGATCTGTCGCTGGCCTGGCTGCTGTCACCGCTGCCGGTCGAGACTTTTCTCCACGACATCTGGGGGGCGACTCACCACCACGTCAAGCGAAGCTGCCCAGGCTACTTCGACGACCTGCTGGACGGGTCGACGGCGGTTGAGGCGCTGCTGGAGTTGTTCCAGTGCGAGCCCGGGCCGGCCTGGGCGATGCGCCTGGTGCGGCCGGGCGAGAAACGTCACGCCGACACCTACCGGCGCGCCGACGGCAGCCTAGATCTCGTCCGGGTCCACGACGACTTCGCCGGCGGCTACACCATCGTCTTAGACGGTGTCGAACAGTATGTGCGCGCCATCGCCTCACTGACGCATTCCATCGAGGTCGAGCTGAATTTCGCAACTAAGGTCAACGCCTATATCACGCCGCCCGGCTCCCAGGGCTTCGCCGCGCACTACGACGAGCACGACGTGTTGATCCTGCAGATTCAGGGATCCAAAGTCTGGCATGTGTACGACGGCGCTGACGTGTCACCGCACGACATGCATCGCCGGGAACCGGTGAAGGCGGCCGGGCTTCCGACACCGACCGACCTGTGCCTTGACGTCGGTGACGTGCTGTACCTGCCGCGCGGACGCGTCCATGCGGCCGAGACGACCTCGGAGCCGTCGGTCCATTTGACCGTCGGCATCCACGCGCCCACTCTGCTCACGCTCGTCACCCAAGCGTTGTATTCGCTGAGTCGCACCGACGACCGGGTTCACACCCAGCTGCCGCCGCGGCACCTCGATGACGCCGAGGTGCGCGCGAGCGTGAGCATGCTGGTCCGCGACGTCGCCAGAGCCCTCGAAGAACCCGACGTGATCGGCGAAGTTCTCGGCGGGTTGGAGGACGTGCTGGTCAAGCGGGGGCGCTGCCCACCGGTCGGGCGGGCCGTCGCAGACGCCGCCGGGATCGACGAACACACCTCGGTGGTGAAGTACCAGCCGTTGTACGCGCGAGTGACCGCGGCCGGGGACGGCGTGGCCCTGCATTTTGCGCAGTTGGTCATCAACGCCGGCCCCGATCACCACGCCGCACTGTCGTTCGTCGCCAAAAGTACTGAGCCGTTTCGGGTTTGTGACCTGCCCGGGCTGTCCGCGGCGCAGCAAACGGAGCTGGCCCGAACGCTGATCACGAGCGGGTTCCTCGTCCGGCTGCCCGACGACTGATGGAGTTCGCCGAACTCGCCCATTGGACGCCGATCAGGCTGGATTTCTCCGGCCCCGCGCCGGCGGTCTACTGGGCCGATCTGACGGGGGTGTCCTTCGTCGAACCGTTCTTCGACCAGACCGTCGCCGGCTGGGCCGCCCGCACGCGGGCCCGCCCGCTGGTCAGGACCGGACTCGACGCGCTGCAGGCTCTCGACGGCGAGCCGTCGCTGCAGCCGGCGGGCATGGTCTTTCACCTCTCGCGGTGCGGATCTACGCTGGTGTCCCGGCTTTTAGGAACGGTTCCCGGCGTCGTCGTGCTCGCCGAGCCGGCGCCGCTCAACGCGCTGCTCGGGCTCGATCCCAACCGGTTGGACGAGGTCAGCCTGGTCCGGACGGTGCGGCTGGTGGTGCGGGCGCTTGCCCGGTCCCGCCACGGCGAGTTGGTGGTGCTCAAGTGCTCGAGCTGGAACATCCGCCGCCGCGCGGTGCTGGCCGCCGCCTTTCCCGAAACGCCGTGGGTCTGGGTCCAGCGCGAACCGGCGCGTGTGCTGGCCTCACTTTTCGCAAAGCCGCCCGATTGGCTGCGGGTTCAGGCCGCGCCCGCTCAGGCCGCTTGGCTGTTCGGCCTCGACCCGGCCGCGGTCCCGGCCATGACCCGTGTCGAGTTCGCAGCTCGTACCCTCGGCGCGATGCTGGCGGCGGCTGCGGCGGAGCCGGCTCAGCGTCTCTGCATCGACCACGCCGACCTGCCCGCCGCGGTGTGGCGGCACGTGCTCGGACATTTCGGCCTCCAGGCCGATGCGGCGACGATTGACCGCATGATTGCGGAGTCGCGGTTTTACGCCAAGGATCCGCTACCCCGGGCATTCGCCGGTGATGGCGCCCAGAGCCGTCGAATCAGCGAGGAGATGCGTGCGGCCGCCCGACAATTCGCCGACCCCGGCTATCGCGCGCTCACGCCGCATACCTGAGCGGCCGGCCGCACCGGCAGAGCTTGCGATGGCACCGGCAGCGCGATACAGTTTCGCCCTAATACTAATGAAAATCATATTCATTAAGTCCTCGGGTGAATCAGCCCGGTACTGAGGAGTGTTGCCGTGATCCTGCGCGTCGTTCCCGAAGGCCTGGCGGCCGCGGGTGCCGCCATCGAAACGTTGACCGCCCGGCTGGCCGCAGCGCATGCCGGTGCTGCCCCGTTGATCACGGCTGTGGTGCCGCCGGCGGCCGATCCGGTGTCGCTGCACAGCGCGGCAGCGTTCAGTATCCGCGGCGGCGCCCACACGGCGATGGCCGCCCAGGGCGCCGAAGAGCTCGGGCGTTCCGGTGTGGGGGCGGGCAAGGCGGGCGCCGGCTACGCCGGCGGTGACGCGACGGCGGCTTGGACATATCCCAAGACATATCCCACGCTGTATCGCTTCGTGAATGGCCGAGGGTGAGTGCGCCTGTTTGGATGGCATTTCCACCGGAGGTGCATTCGGCGTTGTTGAGCAGTGGTCCCGGGCCCGGATCGCTGCTGGCCGCTGCGGAAGCGTGGCGGTCGTTGAGCGCCGAATACACCTCGATAGCCGAAGAACTCAGCGCAGTGCTGGCCGCGGTGCAGGCCGGCGCGTGGGAGGGGCCGAGCGCGGAGTCGTTCGTGGCCGCGTTCGTGCCCTTCCTGGCGTGGCTGACCCAGACCAGCGCCAACAGCGCGGCGGTCGCCGCCCAGCATGAGGCCGTGGCTGCGGCGTACAACAGCGCGCTGGCGGCCATGCCGACCTTGGCCGAATTGGCCGCCAACCACGCCACCCACGCGGTGTTGGTAGCGACGAATTTCTTCGGGATCAACACGATCCCGATCGCGCTCAACGAGGCTGACTACGCGCGCATGTGGATCCAGGCCGCCACCACGATGAGCACCTATCACGCGGTCGCCGGCGCCGCGGTGGCCGCGACGCCGCCGACCGACCCCGGGCCTGCCATCGCGAAATCCAAGGCCCCCAACCCGTCGTATATCTATACTGACGGCATTCCGCTGTCCGGCGACAACCCGCTGGGGATTCCGCAATGGCTTCAGCAGTTCCTGCAGCAGGTCGGCATCGGAAACACCCTGGTGGCCCACGACCCGAAGATCGATCTGTGGTT
>NZ_VYIK01000057.1 GCF_008709575.1 Mycobacterium sp. | reverse complement strand
CGTTACCCCGGCACAGTTGGCCAACAATGACCAACTCCAGTTGTAACGGTCAACGGCTCATGGATCCGATGAAGTAGGTTTCGTGCCCGGTGGGGTATCCGCCGCCGTCGGTGGCGATGTGAACGTGGTCGTAGTGGTTGGCGGTTTCTGATCCGTAGTTCGCCGTCCAACTCGGCGCGCCGATGCCCGGGTAGTAGGCCTGCCGCCAGATCACGTGGATCACGCCCCATCGTTTGGCGTTGGCCAGCGCATACCCGGCGATCCGGTTACCGAGCTCGATTCCTTGGGCGCTGTGATAGTTCGGGATCATCACGTCGATCGCCAGTCCGTTGGGATGCCATTTCAGCGGATCCTGGCGGAACCCGCCGATGGTGGTGATCTCGGGAAACAGCACGCTGATTGCCCGGGCGGCCCAGATGGTGTGGATCTGCAATCCGTCCTCCGGCGCGACGCCGGGCGGTAACGCGAACGGGACCGCCCGGCTGGCCACGGGCGCGCTGGCCGCCACCAGTTCCGCCGCCGCGGGACGGGTGATGTTCGTCGACGGCGCCGTGACCGCCGCAGGCCCCCGGCCCGCCGGTGTTGCCGTGTGAATGCAGCACGGCCGCTCGGTGCCCTGGGCGTAGACCATGGCGGCGGCGACAGCGAGCGAGGCTGCGACCGCAAGCCAGCGCCCCCGGCCGTTGGCGAACAGGGCGCTGCACAAAGACAGCCGAACGGACAGCCCCACGGACAGCAATGTACTGGGGTGTTCGCCGGAGTGCGCCGTTTTGGACCGGTGTGGTCGGCGTTTCGCGGACTACAGGTGACTCGCGGCGAAGTCCGCCGCTTGGCCGGTCATCCCGTTTGTCAGGTAGGACATGTGCGCGAAACTGGGCGGCTGACCGGTCGCACCGTCGCACACCGAGTCGTCGGGAGCGCACAATTGCAGGGTCTTGGGCGCGTAGAGCGGCCCGATCGTGATCGGCGGCGCCCCGTAGGATTGCAACCACGGGTTGGAGGGCGTTCCGAACAAGGTCACCGCGGCGACGTGGCCGGCCACCTGCGACGGCATCGGTTGGGGGAGGTAGGACGCGTACTCACCGGGTATCTCCTTCGGTATCGCCGCCGACGTGACGTAGCCGGCCAGTGCCGCGCCCTGGGAGTATCCGCCGAGCACCATCTTGGTATTGGGGCAGTTCGCCGCGGTCGATTCGATATGGGCGTCCGCGTCTTTGAGCCCGTCGACGAACGTTCTGGCGAAATCTGTAGGGTCACCGAAATCGCTACTGGCGGCGTAGTTCACCGGATAGACTCCGACCGACCGCGACCCGACTTGCGAGCTCAGCGCATCGACGAAAGCCTGTCCGACCCCGCCGACGCCGGGCGCCTCGCCGGTGCCGCGGGCGAACACCACCTCGACGTCCGGGCATTCTTGGGCGGATACGTCCGGGACGGAAGCACCCGGCAGCGCCACCCAGGTCCCCAACACCAGCCCGCCGAGCACCGCGGCACGGGTCCGCGGTCGCCATTGGGCGCGTGTCGACCTGACGATCGTCATGGCCACCCCTGTCTCGTCGTCCCCACCGCTGACCGCAACGTTACCGCAGCGCCGACGTGAGGCCGGGTTCCTCAGGCGGTGATGAACCGCAGCGGTGGGCTGGCGACGAAGCGGGTGGTGACGTCGCCGACGAGGCCGCCCTCGAGCGCGGTGTCGGCGGTCAGGTCGAGTTTGCGTGCCGGGGCGGCCGGATCGAACTCCAGTCCGGCGAGGTCGGCCCATACGATGTTGGGCCGGGTCGTCGAGGAGAACACGTAGCGTTTGTTGGTCAGGTCCGCCACCGTTTGCCAGATTGTTTGGGAGGCATCGGGTTTGCCGGGGTCGGGAATCCGGAATGGTTGCGCGGCATTGCGGATCACGCTGAGCATTCCGGCGATCGCTGCGACCGGGTTGTCCGGCTTGGGGAGCCTGCTGAGGTAGTAGGAGGCGCGCGCGAACCGGTCCGACGCCAAGGTGCTGCCCGGCAGCGGTTGGTCGCCGCCGAAGCCCTCGATGCGGGCCAGCAGTTCGAGTTGATCGTGATAGGGCGGCGAATTGGTCATCACGCGGTAGCTGCGGTCGTGCCACACGGTGGGCGTGCCGTCGAGGTATTCGACGATCGCGGAGTCACCGGTCGCGTCGTCGAGCGCCAGGTGCACCGCGGGGATCTCGCCGGTGCCCGGATCGGCCAGCGGCACGACCTGAACGCCGGTGTCGGTTATCCAGGCAACGGCCTCGGCGACGGTAGCGAAGTTGTCCAGAAAGTATTGCAGCCACACCGCCACGCTCAGCGCCGGCCGGGACGGGTCACGGGTGCCGTAGTCGGATTCGGCGAGCCACAGAATATGGCCGGACAGTCCCGACTCGTTGAGGCCGTCGACCGACATCAGGTCATAGGCTGCGGCGACGAGGCTGCCGTAGCGGGCGGTCCAGCTCAGCGAGCCTCCCACGCCGTCGCTGCGCTGGATGCCTCGGGGCAGCGTCCACAGGTTGGTGGCGGTGTCGCGGTGATAGTCCATGTTGCGACCGACCAGCACCGGCGCGTCGGCAACAGCCCAAACGACCCGGGTACACATCAACTATTCACCTCGTCCCGCAGCTGCAGCACGATCTTGCCTTTGGCGGCGCGGTTCTCCAACGCCGCGATCGCCGCACCCGCCTGCTCCAGTGGGTAAACCTCCGGAGTCGGCGGGACGATCGCGCCCGACGCCAAAAGCGGCTCCAGCGCAGACCACTGCCGGCGAAGATAACCCGGATGCGACATCGCCCAGGCGCCCCAGCCGGCCCCGACCACGTCGATGTTGTTGAGCAGCAAGCGGTTCAACTTCACCGTCGGGATGTCGCCGCCAGTGAAGCCGATCACCAGCAGCCGGCCGCCCGGCGCCAATGAGCGCAGCGAGTCGGTGACCCGGTCACCGCCGACCGGGTCGACCACGATGTCGACTCCGCGCCCGGACGTCAATTCCTGCACAGAATCCCGGAAGCCGTCCGCCGCGACCACGTCGGTGGCTCCGGCAGCCCGGGCGATGTCGGCTTTCTCCGGTGTGCTGACCACCGCGATGGTCCGCCCGGCGCCCAGTGCGGGGGCCAGCCGCAGCGACGACGTGCCGATGCCCCCGGCGGCGCCGTGCACCAGCACCGTTTCGCCGGCAGCCAGCCTGCCGCGTTGCGTCAGCGCGAAATGGACGGTGAGATCGTTGAACAACAGTCCCGCTCCGGCCTGCAACGACACCGCGTCCGGCAGCGGGAAAACCCGCTCGACCGGCACGGCGACGACGTCGGCCATGCCCCCGGTCAGCAGGGTCAGCGCCGCCACCCGGTCGCCCGCGCGCACCGGCGCGTCGGGGGGTGCGCTGCGCACCACGCCCGCGACCTCGGCGCCGGGGACAAACGGCGGCTCCGGTTTGTGCTGGTAGAGCCCCCGTGTCAGCAGCACATCGGGAAACGCGACCCCGGCCGCGTAGACGTCGATCACGACCGTGTCGTTTGTGCCGGTTCCGTCGGGCTCGTCGAGTTCGACCAGCTGCACCGCGTCCGGTCCGTCGAGCCGGGATATCTGTACTGCGCGCATCCGCTCATTCAACCCGAGCGCACCGCCGGGCTGCACGCGGGTCAGTCGGCCTGACCCTCGGTTTTCGCCCCGACGGCGCGGATAGCCCGACTAAACTCACGAGATCGAAAGCGGCCGGCTGCGTGGTCGCAACCGAGGGGAGCAGGCATGGGATTTCGGTATTCGGCGCGCGCGCGTGCGGTACCGGTCGACTTGCCGCCAAGCCGCACGGTGACCGTGCACGCCGCGGACGGCACTCGGCTGCACACCGAAGTGTTCGGGCCCAAGGACGGCTATCCGATCGTGCTGGCACACGGGATCACCTGCGCTATCCGGGTGTGGGCGCACCAGATCGCTGACTTAGCCCCCGATTACCGGGTGATCGCGTTCGACCATCGCGGCCACGGACGCAGCGACGTCCCGCCGCGCCGCAACTACAGCCTGGCCCACCTGGCCTCCGACGTCGACGCTGTGCTGGAGGCCACCCTGGCGCCCCACGAGCGGGCCCTCATTGCCGGCCACTCGATGGGCGGGATCGCGATCGCGGCCTGGTCGGACCGCTACCGGCACAAGGTCCGGCACCGCGCCGACGGCGTGGCGCTGATCAACACCACCACCGGTGACCTGCTGCGAGAGCTGAATTTCCTCACGGTGCCGCCGCCGTTGGCGGCGGGTCGGGTGTGGGCTGCCCGCGGCCTGGTCGCCGCATTCGGTTCGGTCGCGGTGCCGCCCGCCGTGCGGCGTGCCGCCCGCGACCTGATCTCGCAGCTGGCGGTCGGCGCCGATGCCGATCCCGCGGTCGCTGCGCTGATCTACGAACTGTTCGCCGCGACATCGCCGGCCGGGCGGGGCGGCTGCGGGAAAATGCTCGTCGACGCCTTAGGACGGCGCCACATCAGTCTGGCCGGCCTGACGGTGCCGACACTGGTCATCGGCAGTGAACGCGACCGACTCACCCCGCTGATCCAGTCCCGCCGCATTGCTGCAGCCGCACCCAACCTGGTCGGGCTGGTGGTGCTGCCGGGTGGGCACTGCGCGATGCTGGAACGTCCGGCCGACGTCAACCGGGAGCTGCGCAAGCTCGCTGAATCGATCGCGGACACCCGGCGGCTGAGCTCATAGCGGAAGTTAGAGCCGGGCAGCCACCTCGGCGGCCGCGCGCTGCCCGGAGCGCACCGCGCCGTCGAGGAAACCGGTCCACTCCTCGGCGGTCTCGGTCCCGGCCCAGAAAATGGGCCCCACCGGGCGGCGCAACCACGGCCCGTAGTGCGTCCAGGATCCCGGCGGCACCGCCGCGGTCGGGCCTCCCGGCGCGAACTCCTCGGCACCCCAACGGTGATCCACGTAGTCGAGTGGTTTGAGCGCGTCGTCGCCGAACAGCGCGGCGAAGCAGTCCAGCGCTCGCTCTCGGCGCTGATCGGTGGGCAGGTGGTCGAAGGTTCGGGCATCGACGAAACCCAGCAGGATGCCCGGCCCGTCGGGCTGGGGGCTGACGTCGAAGGTGATGAACACCGGGCCCTCGTCGGACAGCGCCTCGCCGGAAAACCCCTTGTCGCGCCAGAACGGGGTGGAGTAGGCGGCGTAGGCCTTGGACAGTCGGCCCTGGGGCCACCGGCCGGCGAGTCGGCCGTATTCGGGAGGCAGCGGCGGAGTGAACTCGATGCTCGACCGATGCGCGGGAGGGATGGCGACCACGACGAACCGGGCCGTGGCCCGACCCTGCGCGCTGGTGATCCGCACCGCGGCGGCGTCGTGCTCGATGCCGCGGACCGCGGCGCCGAGGACCACTCGCTCGCCGAGTTCGGCGGCCGCCTTCTCGGCGATCTGCTGGGTGCCGGCAGCGAAACGGTCCTGCTGGGCGCCGTTTTCCACGTCGAGCATCCGGTCTAGGCCGCCGGCTGCGGCCACGTAGCGGGCGGCGTGCAGCATCGACACGTCGCCGGGCTCCGCGCCCCAGGTCACCCGCGCCATGATGGCCAGCAGGTCGCGTGCGGTGGAGCCGGCATGGATCGACCGCAGCCAATCGCCCAACGACTGGCTGTCCAGCTGGGCCGCGCGCCGCGCAGTCCACGGGTCGCGCAGCGGGACTTTTCTCGTGATGCGCTCGAATTGCCAACGCACCCGCCCGATGTCGAGCAGACCCCCCAGCGACAACCGCGGGATGGTGCCGGAGTAAGGGCGGGTGACGCCACGCCAGCGGATCAGGTTGGCGCCGTCGTGATAGGTCGGCACGGTTTCGATGCCGAGTTCACCGGCCAGCCCGAGCACCGCATCCTGGGTGGGGCCGACGAAGGTGGCACCCATGTCGACCGGGATGCCCGCGACGTGCCCGGTGCGGGACCGCCCGCCCACCCGGTCGCGGCCCTCGAGCACCAACACGTCGTGTCCGCGTCGCGTCAGCTCGCGGGCCGCGGTGAGCCCGGCGAATCCGGCGCCCACCACCGCGACGTCGACGGTCCACTCGGGCATGGGTCTAGTCAACCTCAGTCGCGCTGGTTTCGGGCGTAACGGCGGCCAGGTCGATGTTGCCGTGCCTGGCTGTGGCGGAGTCCTGGTCACCGAGGACCGAAGCGACCCCTGGTCCGGCTCACGGCGCCACGCTGAGCCAGTCGACGAAACCCGACGGGTCGTGGCGGCCGAGCACGCCGTGCTCGTAAAGTCCCCAGCCCTCCACGGGCGCGCCGTCGCCGTCGCGGCACACCGCGCGGCCTACATGGTCGATCACCCCGAAGCCGGCACGTGCGAGGATCGCGGGGTCGGTCATGTCGTAGGTCAGCCGCTCGGTGAACTTCGGGCCCTTCCACATGCCGTGCAGCCAATCCACATCGCCGCCGTAGCCGCCGCCGACATGGATCGGCACCGCCAGCTTGGATTCCACCTCGAAGCCCACCGGCGTGCCGTCCGGGGTGGTCGCCTCGATGCGTGCCCCGATCGGGATCCGGGTACCCGACCGGTAGCGGGTGGTGACCCGGGGCCAGCCCAGTTGCTCGACACGGCCGTCACGCCAGATGCGGGTGCAGTCGTTGAGCGAGCGGAAACCGTCGGGCGACTCTTGGATGACTAGCACGACCGCGAACTCGTCGAACGCCATCGGCATGTACAGCCACCACATGCCCTCGAAATCGGCGGGGCGCCCGGCCGGTTCGGGTTCGCCGATCGGCCGGATGCCCCAGGACCGGTCCCGGCTGCCGATCCAGGTGGCCGCGTCGACGGCGATCTCCTCGCCGTCGAGCACGATGCGCCCGCTCCAGGTGCCTAATTGGGCGAACCGCTGCGCGTCGAGCGTGATCCGGTTACCACTACGCAGGACGTGCGGCTGCTCCTGCACGACGTCGAACAGGCCTTCCCAGCGCAGGTCGACCGCAACCCCTTCGCTCTCCTCCAGGATCACTCGCAGTGTGCGCAGCGGCTCGATGACGTCGATGCGGTAGCGGCCCACCTGCTGGTGGAGTCGGTCTTGGTCGATCGCGTCGGACAGGTGCACCGCAGTCTGGGTGTCGTCGCGGCGGATCAGCACGAAGGCGTCCTTGACGCCGAGATTGGGGTAGTAGCCGATGCCGGTGATCAGGAAGATCTCGCCGCTGCGGTCGTGGGCGTTGAGGTAGGCGCGGTCGTAGAAGTTACGGTCCGACGAGCCCGGCCAGGCGATCGGCGCCGGGATCTGATGGACCGGGAACTCGTCGAGCGGCCCGATCATCGGTCTTCTCCGATAAGTCTTTTCAGCAAGGCGGCGTGGTAGAACAGCGACTCCGGGCAGGTCGTGGGATCGTCGGGCTTTTCGGCCTCCCCGAAGTGCACTCGCCGCGCACTGGTGCGCATGAACACGCAGGCCCACATCACGCCCGAATACACGTAAAACCATTGCAAATCAGCGAGTTCGACCCCGGTCAGCTCTCGGTAGGTGGCGCGCACGTCGTCCTCGCAAAGCACCGCCGGCAGTCCCGGCAGACCCGCCAGGCCGGCCAGTTCCTGGAACACCATGTGCGCGAAGATCAGCCACGCCACGTCGAGTTCGCGCGGCCCCAGCGTCACCATCTCCCAGTCCAGCACCGCCACCGGGTGAAAGTCGCGGTAGAGCACGTTGCCCACCCGGGCATCGCCCCAACACAGCACCGGCGGGCCGGCCTCCACCTCGTGCGGCCAGTGCGCCTCCAACCACCCGAAGGCGCGTTCCAGCAGCGGCGAGCGGCCTATGTCGGGCACCGCGAAGTCATACCAGGACCGCACCCAGCCGAAGTGTCGGCGCAGCGCGCTCTCGCCGGACGATCCGTCGGCGAGGAATCCGAACATCTGCTCGGCGTCGGGGATGGAATGCAGTTTGGCCAGCACCGCGACGGTGGCGTCCTGCAGCTCACGCTGGCGCGCGGCAGGCGCGTCGGCGAACCAATTGTCGCCGAAGGTGTAGGGCATCAGGTCGGGCGGCACGACGCCCTCGACGTAATCCATGACAAAGAACGGCGTGCCCAGTACGGCGCCGGTGGCTTCCATCCAGCGCACCGGCGGGACGGGCACATCGGTGAGCTCGGCGACTCGCCGCATCACCTCGAATTGGTGATCGAGACGGTACGACGGGAACACCGGCACGTCCTCGGCGGAGGGTGCTACCCGGGCCACCCAGCGCTGTTGGACCACAGTACCGCCGTCGTCCCAGCGGCCGGTCAGGATGATCGTCTCCGACGACATCCCGTTGGCCTCGACGGCGTCCGCGCTCACCTGCGGTCTCACCCCGCCGGGCAGCAAGCCGGAGAGCCAATTCGACAGCACCGCCGGCAGCGTGGTGACGTCGCGGCTGGAGCGTTGCAGTCGGGTGATGTCGCTGACACCGGGTTCGGTGGGCACAGCAGCCTCCTGTCCGTGAGGCAATTACGATACGGTGGGTAGCGTTATGAAAGCAGACCCGTCCCCGGTTGACAAGGCAACCGCCGCCGGGCGGCCCCGCGACCCGCGTATCGACGCTGCCATATTGTCGGCGACCGCGGAACTGTTGGTGCAGATCGGCTATGCCAACCTCACCCTGGCCGCGGTCGCCGAACGCGCCGGGACCACTAAGACCGCGCTGTACCGGCGCTGGTCGAGCAAGGCCGAACTGGTGCACGAGGCGGTGTTCCCGACAGCGCCCACCGCGCTGGTCGCACCGGCCGGCGACATGGCCGCCGATGTGCGCGCGATGATCGGGGCCACCCGCGACGTGTTCACCAGTCCGGTGGTGCGGGCGGCGTTGCCCGGGTTGGTCGCCGACATGACTGCCGACGCACAGCTCAACGCCCGGGTTGTGGCGCGCTTCGCGGAGCTGTTCGCCGCCGTACGGCGGCGGCTACGGGCAGCAGTCGACCGCGGGGAGGCTCACCCCGATGTCGACCCGGACCGGTTGATCGAGGTGATCGGGGGAGCGACGATGCTGGCGCTGCTGCTGCGACCCGCCGAACAGCTCGACGACACCTGGGTGGACCAAACCGCCGCGATCGTCGTGCACGGGGTTCTGGCTCGATCAACTGTCGAGCCGGTCGAGCGGCACCCCGCAGCTGATTCCGACACCGTCCATGGCCTCTTCGAGCGGCACGTCGAGGGCACTCGCCACCGTGGTCGTGTACCGCATCAGCGCCACCGAGGCCACGATCTCGACGATCTCGGCATCGGTCCATCCGAATGTTCGTAGCTTGTCGGTCATCTCGTCGGTCACTGCGGCCGGACGGCGACCGACCATCCTGGCGAAGTCAACCGCGGCGTTCTCCTTGTCGGTCAACCGGGGAGAGGGTTTGCCCTCGATGAGATCCACGCATTCCTGACGGCTCCATTTCTTGCCCATCAGCGCGATCATGTGAGCCGCGGTGCAGTACTCGCATTCGACCTCATAGGCGGTCACCGCGAAGAACACCCGCTTGAGCTCTTCCCGGATGCTGCCCTCCATGGCGGTAGTCAGACTCAGGGTCCACAGCGCATCCGTGGTCTCGGGCAGATAGTTCAACGCCCGCTGGAGCCCGGGCACCATCTTGTAGTAGGCCTTCACCCGCTCGAAGACCTCGTGCGTGCGTCCCGAAGCGTGGTCGGGATCGATGAGTTGAATGCGCGCCATCACTGCCTTTCCGGGTTGGTTGGTTGATCTTGTGTCGCAGCCCTCGGTCCGGTCTCCACCGGTCGGCTGGGGTCAGCACCCCATTCCATCCACGAGGCGTCGTAGAGGGCGGCGTTCTCGTGCCCCAGCACGTGCAGCACGAACAGGTTGTAGGCCCCGAACACCCCACCGCCGCAGTAAGTGATGACGCGGCGAGTCGGTTGCAGCCCCACCGGCTCCCATAGTCGGGCCAGGTCGGCAGCGGGCAGCAGCTGATGGGTGGCCGGATCCAGGTGGGATGGCGCCGGCACGTTGTAGGCGCTGGGTATGTGACCGGCCCGGTGGTGGGGGTACAGCCGGGCGCCGCCGGTGAAAAAGATCTCCGGCAGCGCGTCGACGATGCAGACGTCGTCGCGGCCGATGGCTTGGGCCACCTGATCGGCGTCGACGCGAAACTCGGGCCGCACCCTGGCGGTGAACGTCGCCGGCGACGGGCTGGGCACCCCGCTGTCGAGCGGGAAACCCGCGGCCTGCCAACGGGTGAAGCCGCCGTCGAGCAGCATCACCGCGTCGTGACCGTAGTAACGCAGCGCCCACCACAACCGCGCCGCCCAGGTCCCCCCGTGCTCGTCGTAGATCACCACCGTGGTCTCGTCGCCGATCCCGAGACGCCTCATCAGGTTCTCGAACCGCTCGGGTGACACCACCACGACCGGGTCGTCCGGATCAGAGAGGTCGCTCATCACATCGACGAACACCGCGCCGGGAATGTGGGCCTTGCGGTAGGCGTCGTGCTCGCTGACGGCTTCCAACGTCCCGTCGGTGCCGGCCCGGACGGTGAAGCGGGCATCGACCACCCGGATCGTGGGGTCGTCGAGATGGTCGGCGAGCCAGCCGGCTGTCGCCAGCGCCTCGGGATGACGGTAGGTCGCGGTGTCGGCCGTCGGTTGGGCCACGCTGGTCTCCGGTCGATAGACGTCGGGGATCTTGCTGATAGGTTGCTTGGGTATTCGATAAATGTCAATATCTTGAAATGCCGCGTTCCCGCAAGGCCGCCGCTCCCCGCAGTGCCGCGCCCGCCGACACGGGCAGCTATCCGATGTTGGACGAGGCGATGTCACGCGAGGAGGCCGAGCGGGTCGCCAAGCTGTTCAAGGCCCTGGCCGATCCCACCAGGGTCCAACTACTGGGGCTGCTCAGATCGAAACCCGGCGGGGAATGCGGCTATGACCTGACCGGGCCACTGGGTATCTCCCAGCCGAGCGTGAGCTACCACGTGAAGATCTTGTACGAGGCAGGCCTGGTCACCCGGGAGCGTCGCGGAAGCTGGGTCTTCTACCGCATCTGCGAAGAACGCCTGGCCGACATCCGGCGGGCGGTGGGGCCTGCCTCGCCGAAAACACTGCCTGTTAAGCGGAACCGCTGAGGCGTACGGTCGAATCAAGACACATCAGTGAGGAGGTCGTATGTCTGTCAACGAAGGGAAAACCGAACGCACCATCCGCGTCGTTGTCGGTCTTCTTCTCCTCGTCGGACTGCCGATAATGCTTTCCGGAATGGCCAAGTGGTGGGGCCTGGTAGGTCTGGTGCCTCTCCTTACCGGTGCCACCGGCTACTGTCCGGCCTGGTCGCTGTTAGGGATCAATACCTGCTCGAAGAAGCCGGCCGGCTAGCGGTGCGCGGCCGCCGGGTGGTTACCGGGACACGCTCTGGCCGGCCATCGAAACGGTGTAGTGCTCGGGCCGGGGTTCGGCGAGCATTTCACGGTGCCGCCGCGGGGTCCACGGCCACACCTCCGGGTCGCCGTTGGCGTCGAGATACCAGCTCTGGCAACCAGTCACCCAGACGGTCCCCGGCAGCGCGGCCTTCAACTCGGTGTAGTAGTCGTCGGTAGCGGCTTGCGACGGGGCGACGGCGGCGATGTTGTCGCGACGCATCCGCTGGATCCACGCGAGCACATAGCGGGCCTGGGTCTCGGCGACCGCGATCAGCGAGTGGTTGCCGACCGGGCTGTGGGGACCCATGAGCGTGAACAGGTTGGGAAATCCGGGTATCGCGACGGTCCGGTAGGCCCTCGGGCCATTTGCCCAGGCCTGTTCCAGGGTCATGCCCGCCTCGCCGGTGATCGTCATGGGCCGCATGTAGGCGTGCGTGTCGAATCCGGTGGCGTAGACGATCACGTCGACGTGATGCGCCGTCCCGTCGGCGGTGACGATGGCATCGGGTTCGATGTGGTCGATGGGGCTGGTGACCAGCTCGACGCTGCGATGCTGCATAGCCCGATAGAAGTCGGCAGACATCACCAAGCGCTTGCACATCGGTTGGTAGTCGGGGGTGAGCCGGGCGCGCAACTGCCGATCGCGGACACCGAAGCGCAGGTTGGCCCGGCACATCACCCCGAACAGGGTGCGCTGCCAGCTCGGCCGGGTCAGCGCGGGACCGACCATGGCTTCAAAGAGTCGCCGGTAGCCGTGGTAGGCCAAGCGGTTCAGTCGTGGCCAGCGGCACATCGCCGCATTGGTCAGCCGGGAGTACCTGCGGTTGGGCAGCGGCAGAATCCACTGCGCAGTGCGCTGGAAAACCAGTAGTTGCTGCGCCACGCCCGCAGTGGCGCAGACGATTTGCACGCCGGTTGACCCGGTGCCGATCACCGCGACGCGCTTGTCGCGCAAATCCACCCCGGTGTCCCAGCGCGCCGAATGAAACGCTGTGCCGGCGAAGGTTTCCCGTCCGGGAATCTCGGGCAGTTTCGGGTGGTGCAACACGCCGGTCGCGGTGACCAGCACCTCGGCCTGTGTGGTCGTGCCGTCGGCTGCCCGCAGGATCCAGCGATCGTCGTGCCAGCACGCGTCGACGATTTCGGTGCCGAACCTGATTTGTGGTCGCAGACCGCGTTCGGCGGCGACGCGCAGGAAGTAGTCCTGGATCTCCGGTCCGGGGGAGAACACCGACGACCAGTTCGGGTTCGGCGAAAACGAGAAGCTGTAGAACCGGGACGGCACGTCGCAGGTCAGCCCCGGATACCGGTTTTCCCGCCAGGTTCCGCCGAGTTCGTCGGCCTTCTCATAGATGGTGAAATCCTCGATGCCGGCCTGTTTGAGGGTCTCACCCATGCACAGGCCGGACATGCCGGCACCGACGATCGCCACGCGGGGCCAGGTGGAGCGTTGCATGGTCATTTCTCCTTCGCGCCCTTGAGGGTCGACGACGGCCGCGCGGCCAGGGTTGTCAGCAGCAGCGGGCGCGCGATCGTCCACAACGTGTCCGGGTCCGACGTCTCGACGAATCCGGGCATTGCCAGCCCCCGCAGGGTGGCCAACCCGACCATCACCCGCTCGGCAAAACCCGGGGCCGCGGCCAGGTCCGAAAACAGCGCCACCTCGCCCTCGGCGATGCGGGTCGCAAAGGACCGCTGAACGTTTTGCAGCGCTGCCCGCAGCGCGGCATCGGTGCGGGCAGCCACCCACAATTCAAGGCCCGCCTCGAACAGTGGGCTGCGATGCACCTTCCACATATGGTCGAGCAGGATCCCGAGCCGCTCCTCGTCGGCGGAACCGGTAGGGGCGGCGGCGAGAAAATCGTCCGCCATCCGGTCGCCGAGCCGTTGCAGGGCGGCCGCCATCAGATCGGCTTTACTGTCGAAATGATGCTGCAGCGCACCCACCGTCACGCCGGCGCGCTTGGCGATGTGCCGCGTCGAGGTGTTGGCGTAACCGCGCTCCACCAGGCACTCGATCGTTGCGGCCAGCACCTTGTCCATCGTGACGGCGCGGCGCTCGGCCTGGGTGCGGCGAGAAGTGGCCATGCCGCGAATTTACATGCCAGTCGTATGGCATGTCCAGTTGGGGGCCCCTGCCGCGGGCGGCGACCACACCGGAGCTTGAATGAGGGTCATGGTCGACGACACCGACGTGCCCCGGGTGGTAAGCGCGAGCCGCACGATCGCCGCCAGTGCGGACCGCATCTTCGAGCTGATCGCCGACCCGGCACAGCAGCCGCGTTGGGACGGCAACGACAACCTCGCCGAGGCCGAACCCGGACAACGCGTCCGCGGTGTCGGAGAGGTGTTCGTGATGACCTTGACGCTCGGCAGCACGAGAGAAAACCACGTCGTGGAATTCGAGGAATCCCGCCGAATCGCCTGGCTGCCGTCCGAGCCGGGCCGCCGGCCGCCGGGGCACCTGTGGCGCTGGGAGCTCGAACCCATCGACGACACCCATACGCGGGTCGTCCACACCTACGACTGGTCGCGACTGGCCGACCCGAACCGGCTTGAACGCGCCCGCCGTACCACTGCCGATCGGCTCCGGGCCTCGCTGGATCGGCTCGCCGAAATAGCTGAGGCAGGCTAGTCCGCGCCGGCAGAACTGCCTCGCGAAGTGGACGGCGATGCTGGCCGGCCGGATTGAATCGCTGCGGTAGTCGTGGCCGACGTGTCAGGATGAGCTGACGAACTGCCGCGCCGACGGCAGGCGTGACTCCTCGGGTAAGGTGCCATGCCCGTGATCGACAAGGCGACAGGCCGCGTGGTCGCCGTGATCATGCTCGTGATCGTTGCCGGCGCGTCGCTGCGAGGCTATCTGCCCGGCGGCGCGTCACAGCCGGGTCCGCCGCGCAGTTCGGCGTCGCCGGCCTACGTGGTGGCGCTGCTGGCCATCTCACTTGTGATCATCGGCGCCGCCGTCGTCGCCCGGCTGCGGGACCCGCGCCGGGCAGCTGCCTCCGCCGGCCTGCCCGAAACCAGGTTCGGCGGCGGCCTGGGACCGCCGCGGCGGCGCGTGCTGCTGATCGCAGCGGGCCTGCTCGTCGGATGGCTGCTAGTGCTGTGGGCGCTGGCCCGATTCGTCGTGCCGCCCGAGATCGGCCCGGCTCCGGGCGGGCCGACGGCGAGCACTCCGGCGCCGCACACCGGCGCCGGCACACCGCCCGAGCGGGTCGATACCGGCGACACCGGCGACGTGCTGGGCTACCTCATGGCCGGCACGGTGGCGCTGCTGGTGCTGACAGTCGTCGGTGCCGTGGCCGCCGTGCGCCAACGCCGCACCGCCATCCCGCGCATCGTCGTCGCCGAACCGGTCGTCGCGCCGGAACCCGCCGGAGCCCCCGAATCTCTCGCACGCGCGGCCGAAATCGGGCTGGCCGAGATCGGGGATCTCAGCCGCGAACCGCGCGAGGCGATCATCGCCTGCTATGCGGCGATGGAACGCGAGCTTGCACACCTGCCCGAGGCCGCCCCGCAGGATTTCGACACACCCACCGAGGTGTTGGCTCGAGCCGTCGAACACCGCGTGCTGCAAGCGGACAACGCAGCCCTGCTGGTCAGGTTGTTCACCGAGGCGCGATTCAGCTCGCACGTGATGACCGAGAGCCATCGTGACATCGCGGTAGGCGTGCTTGCCCTGATTCTGTCCGAGTTGCGGAGTTTCGCATGAATCGTCTTGTGGTTCTAAGCTTTTTCATTGTTGTCAGCACGCAATTGGCCGCGTTGGCACTTCCGGATCGCCGGCTGGTGCTGTGGGCCTCGGGTGCTGCGTCGGCCGCGGTAGTGCTGGCCGTTCGCCGGATGGTGGGCCGCGAGGTCGGGTCGGACCCGGCCCCGATCCGTTGCGCACAGGAGGAAGCTCTGCGCGGCTGGCTGGCCCGGACCGAAACGCTGATCCACCGCTCGGAATCGACCCGGGCAGACTGGGACCGTCACCTGCGGCCGCTTCTGGCCCGCCGGTTCGCCGCCACCACGGGCCAACGCCAGGCTAAAGATCCGGCGACGTTCTCCGCGACCGGGCTCACGCTCTTCGGCCCGCAGCTGTGGACCTGGGTCGACCCGAACAACGTTTCGCGCACCGGTCGGCGTGAACCGGGGCCGGGGCGAGCGACTCTCGAGGCGATCCTGGCGCGGTTGGAGCAGGTATGACGACGCCGACCGAGGCCACCACAGTCCGCTGTACGGCGGTGCTCGACGAAATCGAGCGGGTCGTGGTAGGGAAGCGTCCTGCGCTCACGCTCATCCTGACAGCCGTGCTCGCACACGGGCATGTGCTGATCGAAGACCTGCCCGGTCTGGGCAAGACGCTGATCGCCCGATCCTTCGCGTCCGCACTGGGACTCGGTTTCACCCGAGTGCAGTTTACGCCGGATTTGCTGCCGGCGGACTTGCTCGGTTCGACGGTCTACGACATGCAATCCGGGTGTTTCGAGTTTCGTCGCGGACCGATCTTCACCAATTTGCTGCTCGCCGACGAGATCAACCGCACTCCACCCAAAACCCAGGCCGCGCTGCTCGAGGCGATGGCCGAAGGGCAGGTCAGCATTGACGGGGAAACCCACCCGTTGCCAACGCCGTTCATTGTGTTGGCCACCGATAACCCGATCGAGTACGAGGGCACCTACCCGCTGCCGGAAGCGCAGCTCGACCGGTTCGCGGTCCGGCTGGAAATCCGCTATCTCTCCGAGCGCGACGAGACTCTCATGCTGCGCCGTCGGTTGGACCGCGGTTCTGCCCGGCCTGTGGTGAACCGAGTCGTCGACGCCGAGGAGTTGCTGGCCATGCGCGAATCGGTGGAGCAGGTCAGCGTCCACGAGGATGTCCTGCAGTATGTGGTTGCGCTGGCCGCCGCGACCCGACATCATCCGCAGGTCGCGGTGGGCGTCAGCCCTCGAGCTGAACTCGATCTCGTGCAGCTCGCCCGTGCCCGCGCTTTGTTGCTGGGCCGCGACTACGTGATCCCCGAGGACATCAAGGCGCTGGCCGTCCCGGCCGTGGCGCACCGGATCACCCTGCGACCCGAGATGTGGGTACGAAAGATCACAGGGTCCGACGTCATCGAGGAATTGTTGCGGCGCTTGCCGGTTCCGCGAACGCGCGCGGGCGCCTCATGAGCGGCGTGGCGATGTGAGCGAAACCCGTGACGTCGAATTATCCTGGCGCGCTTCAGCATTGGCCAGGGCAATTGCCACCGCCGCCGGAGTGGCGCTGGTCACTTCGCTGATCGGTTCTCGTTGGCAGTTGATCACCTTCGCCGCACCCCTGATCGGTGTGCTGTGCTCGGTCAGCTGGCAGCGGCCGCTGCCGAAGGTGACTGTGCACGCGCAGCCCGGCTCGCATCGATGCTTCGAAGCCGAGCAGACCCGGCTGACGGTGTGGGCCACCACGGAACCCCCCGGCGTGGCAATGCAGCTCGCGCTCTCGTCGGTGGATGGGATGCGGCTCGACATTGTCGCACGCGGGCAGCGGCACACGGTCGCTGCCGCAGCCGAGCGGTGGGGCCGCTATCCCATCCGGGCCACCGTGCGAGTCGTCGCCCCAGGTGGCTTGCTGACCGGAACCGGAACAGTCGATGCCGCCGAGATTTTCGTGTTCCCGGTCGCTCCGCCGCAAGCGACGGCGATCCCCCAGACCGAGTTGCTCGATCGCCTGGGCGCCCACCTCACCCGTCACGTCGGCGCTGGTGTGGAGTTTGCCGACATCCGCGCCTATGTTCCCGGTGACCAGCTGCGCAGTGTGAACTGGTCGGTCAGTGCCCGCCGCGGCAGCCTGTACGTCACCGAACGGTTGACCGACCGCGCCGCCGATGTGGTGGTGCTCATCGACACCTATCCGCAGCCGCCCGGCCCGGCGACCGAAGCCACCGAGCGAGCGGCGCGGGGCGCGGCGCAGGTCGTGCAGACCGCGTTGCGCAGCGGTGACCGGGCCGGCATCGTGGCGCTCGGCGGTCGTGCGCCGAGGTGGCTGGGCGCCGATATCGGTCAGCGACAGTTCTACCGGGTGCTCGACACCATACTCGGCGCCGAGAACCCGGCGCCGGTCTTCGAAACCACCGCCGGGACGCTGGCGCCACGGGCCGCCGTTCCGCCCGGCGCGATCGTCGTCGCGTTTTCCACGTTGCTGGACACCGAGTTCGCGCTCGCGTTGATCGACTTGCGCAAACGCGGCCATGTCGTGCTGGCGGTCGACGTCCTGCAGGGCCTGCCCCTAAAGGATCAGCAGGACCCGCTGATTGCCCGGCTGTGGGCGTTGCAGCGGTCTGCCATGTACCGCGACATGGCCACCGTCGGTGTCGATGTGCTGGCCTGGCGGGCGAAACAGACGCTGGATCAGTCGATGCGCGTCATGCCCGACCGGCGCACGCGGGGACGACGGTCGTGACGTCCGCGATGCTCTTGTGGGCGGCCCGCATCCTGTCGCTGGCCTGCGGGCTGTTGATGGCGGCCAGTGCGGGATTCGGAGCACCGGGCCCGGCCCGGCCGGCAATAGTGCTGTCAGTGGCTGCGGTGCTGGCGGGCACGATTTTTCGACCTGCCGCCACCGTCGGGGTTGTGCTGACCGTCGTGGTGATTGCGCTGGCCAACCCCGCAGCCGGACCGGTCGCGATGTCAGGGCTTTTTGCTGCCCTCTATTTGGTGCTGCGCCACGCCACGGTGAACCGCGCCGGTATGGAAGGCCTCAGTGGCCCCGTCCTTGCGGCCGGCGGCTTTGCCTTCGCCGGGTTGATCGCCGCAGCGTTTCCGCTGCAGGTGCCCTGGTTGCCATTGGTCGCACCGCTGGCCGTCGTCGCGATCTACCTGCTGGCGACGTGGCCGTTTTTGGGTGACCGGCCGGACGTCGGCGACCGCGACCCGCGCTCGCCGCACAGGTCCTAGCGGGAGTTTCCGGGCTTGGGTGATTGTCGGTCTGGTTTGGCCTGGTGGGGTTGTGTTTTTGAGCTGGGCTGGTGTATTACCCAAGTTCTCGGCCTGGCCGTGGTTGGTCAGCGTGTGGGTGCGTATTGGTGAATGTTGAACAGGTCGGCGAGTTTCTGCTGGGTGGGGTCGATGTCGGTGAGTATGCGCTGTACGCGGGGGCGTCCCTTGCCGCCGTCGTGGTAGAACAGCACGGTTTCTTCGATGCCAGCGAGCTGGTTGATTAGTTCGCGCACCGATAGGTGCAGATTGGCTTTGGCGGCGTGGCGGCGCATCAGGTGGGCGATGGCCAGGGCGAGCACACAGTAGAACACGTGCACGCGGATCTTGGAGTCGGTCCAGTGGTGCATTGGGCTGAACGAGACCACGTGCGGGTCCTTGAGTTGGCGGAAGCCGAACTCGGCGTCGGATTGGGAACGGTAGGCGGCGACCACCTCGGCGACCGGCCAATCGCGGTTGGTGAACAGGATCCGCTTGCCAAACAGCTGCTCTTCGAGGCGCTTGCGGGCCTTGGTGTCGGTGCGCCAGGACAGCCGCAGCTCGGCGGGCGTCTGGCCGGTCAACGTAACGGTCAAGATGTCGGCAACCCAGCGGGGTTTGCAGATCGCAGCGATCTCAGCGGCCACCGTGTCGCGGTCGCGGCGGGTACGGCCGCGAGCCAGGCGGGCCTGTAGTTCGGCGAGCCGGCGGCGGGCCTTGGCCAGGGTCTGGTCTAGGCCGCGGGATTGTTTGGCGTGCAGGGTCGCCGAGTGCGTCACGACCGCGCGGCGGGTCACCCCGAGCGCGGTGACGGTGGTGTCGACGTAGCGCAGCCCGGGGTAGCGTTGAGGGTCCACGGCGCGGTAGTCGCGCTCAGGGATGGCCAACAGCTCGGGGTGATCGGACGGCGGCAGGGATCCAACGAACCCGATCCCGTGCGCCTCGACGAGTTCGTGGTTGTCGGTGCTGTTTTGCCCGGCGTCATAGACCACGGTCAGCGACTCGACCCCGCTGACCAGGTCCCGGTAACGGGCGACCAGTTCGTCGACAACCGCGGGGAACTGGGTGACATCGGGCCGATCCCCGGGATAGGCGTGACTGATCACCGGCACCGCGCCGTCGCGGGTGACGACCAGCGCCAACCCGACCAGCCGCAGATCGGTACGTTTCTGTTTGGCCTTGCCGCGCTGCGCGATCGGCGCGCGCTGGGTGCCGGTGTCGATGAACGTGGCGAAGTTGGTCATGTCCAGCGCCAGCCCGGAAAGATCGAGCCCGAACTCGCTGACCATCCGCCGCGAAAGCCGGGTCTCGATCTCGCGCAGCTCGCTTTCGCCCAGGCGGTCCATCGCGTCCCAGAACCGGCGATGATCCAACGCGCCGCGTCCCAGCCTCACCCACCGCGGCCCGGCCGTGGTGGCCCACCAGTCGGCGAACTCGCGCTTGGAGCACGGGTCGATGATCCGGTTCGCGCACGCCAGGGCAAGGTAGGTGCCCACCGAGGCGGCCGCGTCGGCGCGCCGGGGTGCGATCTCGTCGACAATCCCGGCCACGTCCAGCCGCACCAGCATCGACCACACCGCGGCCAGATCCCCGAACCGCTTGTGTGCGCTGCGGTGTGGCCGCCCCGACGGTGTCTGCGACAGCTTGGCCATCACCTCGTCCGCGCTGCCCAAATACTGCTGGGAGACGATGCGCGGCTTGCCCTGCACACGGGCCGATTCCACCAGGTAGTAGTAGGTCTGCTTGCCGCGCCGCTTACCCACGATCGAAGCCATATATGGGTAATACACTACCGCCACACAAACCTCAAGCACCACAACACAAGACACGCCCGTCAACTACAAAAGCCGGAAACTCCCGCTAGAAGGCGTCGGGGTTGGCTTGGATCTCCGCGGGCACCGGGTGCTGGTACAGGCGCGAGGCGTTGCGCCAGGTGATTTTGGCGATGACGTCGTCAGGAAGCCCGCAGACTTGTTGGTGGATGGTCTGCTGGGTGTGCGGCCAGGTCGAATCGCAGTGGGGATAGTCGGCCTCCACCAGGATGTTGTCGGCGCCGATCCGTTCATGCTGTACAAACGACGACTGGTCTTCGACAGCGCAGAACCAGAAATTCCTCTTGAGCACTTCCGCCGGCGAAAGGTCTTCACCGAGTGCCCGCCAGGTACCGTACATCTGGTGATAACTGAGCATGTGGTCCAGCCGGTCGAGCAGCCCCGCGACCCAGCCGATTCCGCCCTCCGACAAGCAGATCTTGAGCTCCGGGTATCTGCTTGGCAGGCCGGAGTACAACCAGTCGACAGCCGCCGATATCGCGTAGGCGAAAAACAGCACCCCTTGCACGTCCGGGGGCGCGTCGTCGGTGGTGGACGGCGCAGCGCCGGACGAGCCGATGTGCAGGTTCACCACCGTGCCGGTCTCGGCGCATGCCGCCATCATCGGATCCCAGTGCCCCGAGTGGATGGTGGGCAATCCCAGCAGCGCAGGGTTTTCGGTGAAGGTGACCGCGTGAAATCCGCGCTCGGCATTCTCGTAGATCATCTGTGCGCCCAACTGCGGATCCAGCAGCCACGGTAGCTGGCAGGGGATGATCCGATCCGGGTACGAACCGGCCCAGACCTCGAGATGCCAGTCGTTCCATGCCCGGACCGTAGCCAGAGCAAGCTCGCGATCCTTGGTCACTTGTTGTAGCCGCTGACCTGCGAACCCCGGCAGAAAGGACGGGAAGTTCAGCGACGCGTATACTCCGTTGAGATCCATGTCCTTGACCCGCGCATGGATATCCCATGCGCCCCGGCGCATTTCGTCGAAGCGTGCCGGCTCGAATCCGTACTCGGACACCGGTCGACCTACTACCGCGTTGAAACCGACATTGGGCAGAGCATGGCCGTCGTAGAGCCAGATCTGGCGACCACCTTCGGTTTCCACAACCTTAGGTGCCCGGTCGGCGAATTTCTGCGCGACCCGGCCGGTGAAGGTGTCCGGCGGTTCGACGATGTGGTCGTCCACCGAGATCACCGTGTAGTGGCGCTCGGCTCGAGCGGGTTCGGGTAAAAAGGTCACACTGCGTTCGTCGCCCGTCTTGGCGGTGGTGAAACCCGGGTTGGCGGCGAGTTCGTCGATCGATTTCATGGGTCGCGACCTTGTCTATATGAGCACGTCGGGATTGGTTTTGATGGTCATCCGCGCCGCACCCGCCCAGTACACGTCCGCGGCGCGTTCGATGAGCGACTTCTGGATGCCCGCCATGTCGGAGCGGTTCATCGCGGTCGGTGTCCGATTGGTCAGCATCACCTGATAGGCGAGCTTGCAAACCCGCTCTATCGACGCTGCGCGGTAGACGGCTTCGGGCAGATTCCGCCCGGTCGCGATCACCCCGTGGTTGGCGAGTATGGCGACATTGGCTGATCCGATGCGCTGCGCCAGATCGACTGCTCGCCAGGCGGTGTCGATTTCGCCGTCGTAGGTTTCGACCAGGCACATCTCGTCGAGGAACAATGAACCGGTCTGGTGCACCAGTTCGGGCAGCTCTCCCAGGGCAGCGATCAGACTGACATAGTACGGGTGGTTGTGGATGACGACCCGGGCGTCGCTGCGCAGCCGGTGGAGTTCGGTGTGAATGTGGATGGCCGGCGTGACGTCCCAGCGTCCTCGGACCACGCGGGCGTCCTCGTCGACCACGCAGATGTCCGACGCGGTGATCTCCTGCCACCACAGCCCCCAGGGATTGACCAGCATGGTGCTCTGGCCGTCCAGTTGCCAGGTGATGTGCCCGGCCATGTTCTCGGCGAATCCGATGTCGGCCAGATGCCGGAAGGCGATTGCGAGCGCCTGCTCGTTGGTGAGATCGACGCCGATGGGCGGAACCACCGACGGCGACCATACGTCAAGGCCGCCTTTGCGTGTCTCAGGTGCGTTCATGCTCGGGTCCTAGCTCTGCTCGGATAACTTCGCGGAGTTTGCCTTTGGCAATCTTCCCGCCGGACGATCGGGGGAGTTCGGCAACGATCACCAGTCGCTCGGGCAGCAGTTCCTTGGAGACGCCGCGCGCCAGCAGGTACTGGTTGAGCGTCGGCAGGTCGATCGTGTGGGACTCGACCAGCTCGACATAGACGCAGACCTTCTCTCCGAACGTCGGATCGGGCATCGGGATCGCGGCCGCGACCGCGACCGCTGGATGCATCGCTACCGCGTCTTCCACCGCGACGGCACTGATGTTCTTGCCACCGCGAACGATGAAGTCGGAAGTCCGGCCGGTGACGCGCAGGTAGCCCTCGGCGTCCAGCTCACAGATGTCGCCCATCCGCATCCAGCCGTCCCTGGTGAACAGCTGGTCGTGATCGACGCCGCCGAGGTAGCCCAGACTGGTGGCGGGGCCGCGACAGGCGGGCTGCCCTCGCCCGGTAGCGGTGACGTCGGTATCGCCGTCGAAGAGCCGGACCGACATCTCCGGCACGATCCGCCCGGCGGTGCGCAGGCGGTGCCGTCGGGAATCCCGCAGGGTAGTCCCGCTGAGCAACCCGGTCTCGTTGGAGCCGTAGAACTGGAGAATCGTGGCGCCGGTGAGCTCCTCGAAGTCCACGGCGGGGCGGTAGGGCAGCGTCTCGCCCCCGGTAAAGACGACACGCAGCGACGTGAGGTCGTGATCGCGGGATGCGGGGTCGGCCATGATCATCATCAATTGGGTGCTGACGCAACACAGCACGGTGACGCCGTAGCGTTCGATGGCCGCGCAGGCCGCTGCGGCGGTGAACCGCCCGAGAACGACGGCGGTAGCACCGAGGTATATCGGGGTGGTGTGGGTGGTCCAGATGCCGAAGCCGAACGGTGTGGGGATGAGGGGCAGAAAGACGTCCGCTGCGGTGAGTTCGCCGTTGGCGACCGCCTTTTGGTGAAAGTAATGCCAGCGGTTCTGGGTGTGGACCACGCATTTGGGCTGCCCGGTGGTGCCCGACGTCGAGTTGATCAGGAACACCTCGTCGGGGCCGACCCACTGATCCTCCGGCACTGCGTGCGGCGGTGTGTCGGTGTCCACGGACAAGTCCCTGAGGGTCAGCGCCGGGAGCGAGAGATCTGCGGCGGCGACCTTCGCGGACCGCTCGCGCTGCGGGTCGCTGATCACCAAGCGCGGGCGGGTGCTGCGCAGGATGTGTGCTGCTTCCCGGGTGCCGGCTCGTGCGCCGATGCCGACGACGACGGCTCCGCAGCGTTCGATCGCGACGAACAGCGCGTGGATCGCGGCGCTGTCACCATGCCACACCGCGACCCGATCGTCGCGCGTCACACCCAGGCCGGCCAGCTGCTCGGCGATCGCCGTCGCCGCGCTATCGAATTCGGACCAGCTCAGCGCTGCGCGCGGGTAATCGAAGTAGGCGGTTTTGGCGGGCCAGCGCGTCGCGTTACGGCGCACCGCGCGCGACACCGTCAGGTCTGACCACCAGCCCGCCGCGCGGTAGCGGGCTGCGTCGGCGTCGTCCACGGTCGGACTGCCTGCCTGCACCACCGCATCATAGGACAGCCGAAAAACCCTGCATTCATTTCTCGTCCTCCGGTGGATCGGCACCTCCGCGGAAGAGTTCTTCGGGGTGGTGGGCGTGGTTGATGTGGGGTGGGCCGGTGCCGTTGGTCCAGCCGAGGCGTCCGTTGTCGGTGACCGTGGTGCGCAGCTCGCCGCGGGTCGCCATGGCGTGGTCGGCGGCGCAGGCGAAGAACTGTGTGTCGGCGTCGGTGCGGCCGCCGCGGGCCCAGTCCGGGGCGTGGTGCACCTCGCAGCGGTAGCCCGGTATCAGGCAGCCGGGTCGGGTGCAGCCGCGGTCACGGGCATAACAGATTAGCCGCTGTTCGGCGGTGGCCACCCGTTTTTGCCGGCCCAGGTACAGCGGCCGTTTGAGGTGGTCGTCGAAGACCGCCAGGTAGTGAATCCCAGTCGCGGCCATGGCGATCAGATCGCGCATCGGCAAGCGTGACCCGCCGCCGGTGCGTGCGGGTGGCGGCATGGGCAGCGACGGATCGGCGGCGGCGCGGGCGGCGCGTTCCAGTTCGGCCAAGGTCGTGGTGACCACCACGGTGACCGCATGCCCGCGGTGGGTGCCCAGCCCGCCGGAGCCGATCGCGGTTTCTGACACGAAAATAACGGTGACCACAAGCTGGTGAGGGCAGGTAGGGGTGACCC
>NZ_VYIK01000574.1 GCF_008709575.1 Mycobacterium sp. | reverse complement strand
GCGCCGTTACCGGGTATCGGGGCATATATGTCGAGGCGAACGCTATCTCGCCGGACCGGGCGCGGCGTATCGCTGCACTGCTGCCCGGTGCGCAGGTGGTGGACGGAGCAATCATCGGCCCACCACCCAGCCACCCGGGCTCTACCCGGCTTTATGTGTCCGGCGACACCGGCCAGGTACCGGAATTGTTCGACGGTACAGCGCTGGACGTGGTCAGGCTGGCCGGCGGAATCGGCCAAGCTTCCGCGTTGAAAATGGCTTATGCCTCCTACCAAAAAGCCAGCCGGGTCTTGGCCGCCGTCGCGCACGCCTTGGCCGGCGCGCACGGTGTCGACGACTACCTCAGGCATGAGGCGGATCTGCTGCGCAGTTTTCCGTTGGCCGACGTCGACCAGTTCCCCGAGGTGGCGGCCAAGGCCTGGCGATGGGCACCGGAGATGCTCGACGTTGCCGAAGCTCTCAATGCCGCAGCGCTTCCCACCGGGTTGGCGCTCGGTGCC
>NZ_VYIK01000573.1 GCF_008709575.1 Mycobacterium sp. | reverse complement strand
CCGACGACGACCCGGCCGGGACCTGGGCCGTGGATAAGATCGGTCACGTAAAGATTCGTGACACCTTCGCTGTGGGAGATCCGTTGTCCAGCGCTACAGAACTCGCCGAACTGCATGACCTCGTCGGCGGATTGAGACGGTGCGTGGCGTCGTTGCAGTCGCGATACGCCGGCACCCCGGCAATGCGGCGCGTCGTCAACGACGTCGAGCGGATTGCCAACGACATCGAACTACTGAGCATCGACGCCGCTGAATTGGACCTGGCCAGCTACCCCGTGCAGCACTCGGGCGAGAAGATCGCCGTCCCCGATACCGCCTACGACGCCAATTTCTGGCGCGACGTCGACGACGAGGGCCTCGGCGGGCACCGCCGCCGGTGACCCGCCCCCGCTAAAACCGGGGCGCTTGGATGTGAGTACTCTTCCAGCAGCCCACGCGAACAGGATCAACCCACGATGAGCGCACCCACCACAGACCGTCCTGCCACCGGAGTCTTCTCAC
>NZ_VYIK01000572.1 GCF_008709575.1 Mycobacterium sp. | reverse complement strand
CTTCGGCTCGTGGTCGACCGGCGTGGCCTGGTCGACCATCAAGGTTCCGCTGGCGATTGCGGCGTTGCGCGCTGACCGTGCGCGCGCCGAGCCGCTGGTCGTCAAAGCGATTACCGCATCCGACAACCGCGCCGCAGCGCAGCTGTGGACCCAGCTTGGGCCGGCAGCCCAGGCGGCCCGGCAGGTACAGCGGGTCATCCGGGAAAGCGGGGACGGGACCACGGTGGTCCAGATGCGACGACTTCGGCCCGGGTTCAGCGCGTTCGGGCAGACACCATGGGCTTTGAACAGCCAAGCGCGGTTCGCCGCGCATCTGCCGTGCCTGTCCGATACCACGGTATTGGACCTGATGCATCGTCTCGTCGACGAGCAACGCTGGGGTCTTGCCGCCCAGGGCGCGGCGGCGAAAGGCGGTTGGGGACCCACCGGCACCGGTGGTTACCTGGTGCGCCAGTTCGGGGTGATGCCCAATGGGCCCGCAAAGCTGGGCGTCGCGCTGGCCGC
>NZ_VYIK01000571.1 GCF_008709575.1 Mycobacterium sp. | reverse complement strand
ACGTCGCGCCGAGGCTGAGGTGGTGGCCACCATCTGTCGGGCATGGACTGGCCCGGATCGACCCGGCGCAAAACCTCTTCACCCAGACGGTGATCGATGCCTATCGGCGGCCGCAGCGCTGCTGTTGGTACTCGCCGTCACAGCGTCGTCGACACAGGCCCGCGCACCTCACAAATGTCATCTGCCACGCCACAGGTCGAGTTCGCAACCCGATTGAGGCTGAAGGCGGCTGTGGCGGCGGTGCACATCGACAGACCGCTACTGCTCGGCGCGGACGACGCGTTGCGCCCTGATGTCGGGAAGGTGGCGCTCTGCGAGGTCGTATCCGGCGTCGTCGTCTAGGACGACTAGGCCCCCTAGCGGCCGCGGTCCACAGATCAGCAGGTCAACCACCGGCAGGGCTCGCGCCGCACCCGCCGTTGAAAGCCGGGTTTGCGCCGATTCGATCCACTGTTGTTGGCGATGTTTGTCACGAACATACATCGCCAACATTGGCTGCTCGAC
>NZ_VYIK01000570.1 GCF_008709575.1 Mycobacterium sp. | reverse complement strand
ATCGGCATCACCGCCGGACGTGTGGTGGTACCGACCGTGTCACCCGTTGCCGGGTAAGCCGGTCGAAGTCACGGAAGAATGGATCAAACATCTGACCATCACCTCCTTGGTCCCTCTGGCGTGGATGTGTATTTTCTACCACAGGAAACCTTTGTCGGCTAAAACATATTCCCCGGGTTTGCCGCGACGGGCCAGGGCGTGCGTCCGAGCCGCCCGCCCTTCGGCGTGAGCCGACGATATAGCGACGATATAGCGTCATCTCGGCGCAGCCAGACACGCGCTCCGAGTGCGGTCGCATCCCCGTGTGGCGACTCGGCGCCCTGTGGTAGCTGCCATGCCCTCAACCGCGGCCGACACCATTACGAAGGTGGCCGATCAGCTCTCGCGACGATCGAAAACAGCTACATGGCACCGTTGCGGGTCGGCATCGTGATTAAGTTGGGTGTCGGTGCCGCTGATCAGGCCCTGATCGGCCCTATCGACGAGTACGCCGGGCAATTCAACCC
>NZ_VYIK01000056.1 GCF_008709575.1 Mycobacterium sp. | reverse complement strand
CTGGGGGTCAAGTGGTCGCAGGTTCAAATCCTGTCAGCCCGACTTCAGAAAATGGCCTCTGATCTGCGGTGATGTTCTGAGGGTAGATCAGACGACCTCTTGTAACGCCGGCCAGGACGGCGCTGGGGGTGATCGCCGGGCCACCCGAGCGTTGCCGTTTTCTGGCCCCGGTGCCTGTCCTTAGCCGGGGGTCACAGTGTGACGACACGACAGCGGATCGGAGCCCCGGATCGTTGGATGCGGGCATCGCTCGTGAGCAGTGCGGCTGAGTGACGTTCGGCGGCAGCGACATAGATGGCGTCGGCGTAGCGCAGCGATGCCCGAGCAAGAACCCAGGCCCGGTGAACATCCGTCCAGGGTGTTGCTTCGATGGTGATTTCCAGCGCCGCCGCGTCGTGCAACGCCTGTTCTATCTCGGCTTGCTGCAGCGGATGGCTGGGCCGGTTCGCCGCGGCTACCAGGCCCAAGAGGACCTCGACGGGCAAATGACCGGGGGCGAGAAGCGGTTCAGAGGCGGGGTGCTCCGCCAGTGCTCGGCGAGCGTCGTGTCCTCTCGGGCCCGAGTCGGTGACGGCGTCAATGACGACCGAGGCGTCGACGATCACCTCGCCTGACCGAGCTGGGCACCACGGTCGATGTGCGCGTCATCGATGGCCTCTAGGACCGCTTGACGGTCCTGCTCGTCGACGGCTCGTTGATGCTCCAATCGCGTGGCGGTCCGGTTGAGTGCTTCGCGCCGGCGTAGGTGCGCAGCCTGCGCATGTACCGCTCGCAGCAGGTACGCCTGCAGCGACAACCCCTGTGCCGCTGCTGCCGACCGGATTTGCTCGAGGTCCTCGGTCGGAACGTCCCGGATGAGCACATTGACCACGCAGCGATACTATCATCACAGATAGCACTAGTGTAAGCAGCTACTGGCCGTCCGGACGAGCCGCGCGTCTTCGCCGTCGCGCCAAGCACCGGCGATGACCGGAGTTACTGTGGGTCGCGGATCGCTTCCAGATCGTCGCGGATCTCGTCCAGATCGCGCTGGATGGCCTGCACACCAGTGACAGCGTTGCCGAACACCTGCTGCATGTCGTCGGAGTGCGTCGGTTCGTATTGGGGGCAGTACGAGACGATGGCGCCTGCGACGAATTCAGCGCTCTCGTTGGCGTCCCATATCGACGATTGCTGCACGAAGCGGGCCGCCTCTGCGAAGTTGGGCTGGTGCGCGAGGAAATCGCAGGCCGCATGTGCGTGAGTCGTCACGTATTGGTGGTTGGGGACTGGCACGCCCTGCTTGGTCAAGACGTCGATGAAGGCCCTCTCAGCGATGTCAGGCGGTGGAGCGGGGCTTCTCGGCGCTGCCGAGTCGGGCCGCGCACTCGATGCCGACGGCCCGGGTGGCGCGTCCGATGGCGGAACCGCCGCCGGTGGCTCTGCCGGGTGTGGGTGCCGGATCGCCGACATCACCACCACCGCTGCCGCAACGGCCACCAGAGATATCGGCAATGCCGCAACCAGGCCAAGATGGCGCAGCACTCGCTGCCGGAGAGAAGGCCCGCGGCCGTCGGTTTTGGTGCGCTGCGACCAAGCGTGGGCGATATTGTCGGTGGCCGGGCGGGCCTCAACCGCCCCGGTGGCGGGCACCTCCGCGCGATGCCCCAGGCGCTCATCAAGAAGTTCGTCAAGCAGCCGATCCAACGGCTCGCCGCCGTGCGTACGGAGTGACCGGCGCATTGCCGCCAGGCGTCGCAACTCCGAGTCGATCGTGTCCCGATCGCGCATACTCCGAGCCTAAAGCGTGTCAGCGCTGGTTGGCCACCCGCCCAGAGTCCTGCGCCGTCCTCGAACCACTCCGCTGCCGCTCGGCAGCGATCGCCGACGACCAACCGGCGCGCTCAACCGCCGCCGTAGGTAGGCCCCTGGACGCCGTCGCGGTACGTAACGCATTTCCGTGATGTCCCGGTCCCGGTGCAACAGGTTTCGATGAGAACGGGATTGGCGCCGAAATGCGGTTGGACCTCCTCCGACGAATAGTCGCCACCGGAGCTCCGGCAGGTACTCTCGACATCGGTGTGCGCGTGGGCAAGAGGTGCAGCCGAAATCAGCCCCGCCACCGCCAGTGCGAAGGCGGCAACGGGCATGGCGCTGAACGCAGGGCGCTTCATGTTCCTCCAGAGCATGGCATACAGCTTGGCATAGTTCCCTTTCCGTCAAGGCGTTGCTGGTGCGGAAGTGGTGCCAGCTTAGCGGTTCGGTCAGGTGTCAGGAAAACTCAACAAATCGCCGTGCTTCTTGCACGCCGGGAATCCAGAGCGACATCTCTGGCAGCAGCACTGTTGGGGTCTGAAGGCGCGCCTTGCCCGGGAATCGGGCCGGTCGCGTCCGGAGGGTACAGCGGCGGGCCGTCGGAGACGCCGGGACGGCTACAAGACCGCTGCCGTTGCTGAGGGCGTCATGGCCGGCGGCTCGGGTTGGCCGAGGATCACCGCACCGGTCCGGCGAGTTTGGGCGCGGGCCGCCCGGCGATCATCGGCAAGTCCAGATAGGTCCTGATGCCGGGCTCGGCGGCACAGACATAAGGGATCGCATTGACGCAGTGGTTGGCGGTGGCCACGATACCGGGATTTCTGCGCAGGCCCTCAGTGATCGAATCCGGCTGCAAACCCTTGAAGACCACTTCGACGTCGGGGTCTCCGGTGACCTGGATTTCGAAGCGCTCACCGCGCTCGCCGAAACTCCAGGCCGGATCCAAGTCGGCCTCGCCCATCAGCCAGTTGACTGCAGCGGTGATCACCGGCTTTCCGTCGACGATTGCCTGCCAACGGAAACGACGCGCGGCGACGGTGCCGGGCTCTATCGTCAGGAAACCGGTTTCGATGGGCGCAGTGGCTACTGCGACTTCCTGCATCGCGGTAAAGCTCGGATCACGTAAGCCCAGATAGTCGGCCACCATCCATACCGAGGCTTTGAAGCCGCCTTCCAGCAGGCCTGCCATCGGGCTGCGTTCAGCCTCGGCGGGGCTGGCTCCGAAGCCCATGATGTGGCGGACCACATCGGGTGCGTTATACGTGCGGATGTCGGAGAATTCTTCGGCCCGCACGTGGGTGATCGCCGTGGATAGCGCCGAAATCATCAACGGGAACTTCTCGGTGATTCCCCCGGGATGGATGCCTGAGCCGTGTAGGCTCACTCCGCCGTCCAGGCAAGCCTGCTCGATGTCCGCCACCCGCTGATCGGTGCGGTCCGGATACACCCAACCGACCGGGGTGACGATGTTTTTCCCCGACCGCAGAATGGCTTTCACGTCGTTTTCGTCGGGGACCAGTGGGGAATACATGACGCACTCAGCGTCGACTGCCAGCACCTCGTCCCTGTTGGAGCTGGCCACGATGCCCAACGGCTCGCGCCCTACGATCTCACCGACATCACGACCGTTTTTGTCGGGGCTGTGCACCCAGCAGCCGGCCAACTCCAATTCCGGATGATTAAGGACGGCCTCGATAGCCGCCTTGCCGACACCGCCGGTGGCCCATTGAATGACTCGCCGAACGCCAGTGTTTCGTGATTGCACGGTCTACCTTCCTTAAGCGGACCGAGTTGCCCGTGAGCCGTTGCAGCCAAGGGAGCCTATGGCGGGTCGACATTGACTGTCAACGCTGCGGATCATCGAGGCGACTCCCCGGGCCCGGGGTGACCGACCAGAGCCCGGCCCGCCGACTCGCGTCAGGCGGGGACTTCAAGACCGGTTTAGATCGTGTGATTCACCGATGGACAATGCTCGGATCATCGTCAAAAAGGCTAAGCTTCAATGGTTTCAAGCGATGATGGAAGAGACTCTGGCCGGCATTGGATGAAGGATCGCACGCGGACTCGACGACGGCCCGCCGGTATCGAGGTCCACGCCATAGGGGCGGTGTGCTGCTGCCGTAGCGGCCGTCGCACCGCGTCGTCGCGGCTTCGCTGTGCGATTGTGCCCCGACTGCGCTGCTTACTACCATTGGCCATCGGGCAGCAAACTTCGTAACGGGGAGATCGCAGGTGAAGGCATACCGTCATATCCACCGGTCGGTGATCACTGCGGCAGCTTTGCTCATCGCCGCGCCTCCGATCTCGCATGCCGACCCGAGCGACTTCTATCACGACGTGACTTCCATCGGAGTCACATCCAGTGACGGAGAAGAAGGAGTCATCGACATCGGCAAGGCCATCTGCTTCGCACTAGAACGTGGCCGGACTCCCGAGGAGGTGGCCAGGCAGTTGTTCTACAACTCGGCGGTATCCAACAAAGACAAGGGCATTAGCCTCGAACAGGCCCGGCAAGAAGTGACCTTCGCGGTCAATGACATGTGCCCACCCTGAGCGGTTATGCTTTGGCAGCCGAGGTATCGATGAACCACCGGGGCCTCCCCGGTCGCGGGCCGGGAAGGGCCACTCCTCGCAAGGCCCGATCCGGAACAGCCGCCCGAGCTCGGCAGCGACGAGCACCGACGGTGCTTCCTCGGGCGCTGTTGCGTTTTAGGTGCCGTCATCATCGCCGACGGGTTCCGGCAGGTCGACGCCGACGGATTCGGGCAGTGCAGGCGCGGAGTCATCATCTTCCGGTGTGGCGGCGTCGACCAGAACCACGCCGTCTTCGCGAGGCGGCGCGTCCTCGGTCTCCTGCGAGTCCACCGGTAGGAACATGTGGTGGGTGAACTGGGGCTGGTAGGCCCCGCCACCGCCGATTCGCACGCCACCGCCTTCACCACTGGAAACCGCGGTGCCATCGGGCAACGTCACCGCGGTGTGTTGGCGGTTCCAGCCTACCACCAGGGCCCCCGGCGCAGTTCCGTACCGGAAACCTCTGGCCAGCAGGGCGGATTCTTCGTTTCCGGTGTCGAAGCGATCACCGAAAATCGGACGGTCAGTAGCTGCATTGGACACCCACGAGACCAAACCCGAACAGTCGGTTCCCGCAGGCGAATCCCCGCCGGTGACATACGGTGTGCCGGCCACCTGCTGAACGAATGTCAACAGTGTTGCTAAGACAGACATGGGCCGGGACTTTAACAACACGAATGATATTCATCCAAAATTTGTGCTAGCCATCACTTTTAGTGTCACCAATGACTTTGACGACAAACGTCTACGCCACATAGGATTTCGCCGTCTCGGGATGCCGCAATCAGTGCGACGTCTTATCGGCGCGGCTGTGCTATGAAAGTCGTTGCACCACAATATGTTTTATAAACAGATGCCAAGAATTCACTGTTACGCACCAACTATTCTGGCGTGCCGTTCATCTCGCCACCTAACGGCAGCGCTCGGCGTCGTCGGCGTTCGGTATCGGGTGTAGGTCCGCCCCGGTGACATCGGGACGGCCACAGCGACCGCGCGTTGGCGCGGCCGGCAGCGTTACCAGCTCTGCCGCCGCGGCTTCCGGACCGGCGGGCTGTTCGGCAGCGGTTAGCCGCGGTCTCGCCCCCCGCTACGGATACGACTCGTTGCCTCGAGCCCGCGAACCAAAGACGACACCGCGGGATCAGCCATCTTTTGGTGATCAGGCATGAGACGGTAGGGATTTATGCAGACCTTCGACTACCTCACCTACGAGGAGTTCGGTCGGCGATTCTTCGAAATCGCCGTCACCGAGGAGCGCGTCGGCGCCGCGTTCGCCCAAATCGCGGGCGACGAGTTCGAGATGGCCCCGATCGGTCAGGGACCAGGTAAGATCGCCAGGGTCAGCGCCCGGGTCAAGATTCAACAGCCGCACGTCCGGCGCAACCTCGGCGAGGTCATCACGTTCAGCATTCATATCCCGCTGGCCATCAACCTGCTCGTGGATCTCCGGCTGGACAAGCAACGTTTTTTGGTCGACGGCGACATCGCGCTCACCGCCACAGCACGCGCGGCCGACCCTTTGCTGCTGATCATCGACGTGGCCAAGCCGCGACCGTCGGACATCACCGTCCGCGTGTCGTCGACGACGATCCGTGGTGAGGTGCTGCGCATCGTCGCTGGTGTCGACGGGGAGATACGGCGTTTCATCGCGCACCACGTCGCCAATGAGATCGACTCTCCGCAATCGCAAGCCGCACAGGTCATTGACGTTGCAGCCCAACTCGACGAGGCCTGGACCGGCATATGACCCGGGCGAAGGGCCTCGAAGGGCCTCGAAGGGCCGCGCAGCTAGCGAGCGCGCTCGGCGGCGGTGGCCGCGCGCAACGCCTCGGCCAGTCTGGCGGCGCGGTTGTCGGTGAAGACGTCCTCCAGCAGCACCGGACGACCGTCGGAGCCGGACAGTGGAATCCGCCAGTTGGGGTATTCGTTGCCGGTGCCCGGCTGGTTTTGGACACGCCGGTCACCGACCGCGTCGGTGAGCGCCAGAGCCAGCAGCCGCGACGGCGTTCGGCCCAGGTACTGGTGCAGCGCTAGAACGGTCGCGTCGACGTCGGCGTGCCTGCCCAGCAGCCCGACCCGGCGCAACTCGGCCAGCCAGGCCGCGCGCTCGACTTCGGCGGCCGCGAGCTCTTCCTCGACCGGACGCCTGAGCAGGCCCAACGAAGCACGCAGGCGCACATGCTCGCCGGCCAGATAACCCGCAGTCGGCGGCAGGTCGTGCGTGGTGACCGCCGACAGGCAGTACTCCCGCCAGCGTTCGGCCGGCACCGGGACCGGCGTCTGCCCGCCGGCGCCGTCGCGGTCGAACTCGAACCACAGGATCGAGGTGCCCATTATCCCGCGAGCCCGCAGGTAGTCGCGCACCCACGGTTGCACCGTGCCCAGATCCTCGCCCACGACCACTGCTCCGGCCCGGTGCGCCTCGAGGGCCACGATGCCGATCAGCGCCTCGTGGTCGTAGTGCACATAGGCGCCGTCGGCAGGCGCGGCGCCGGCCGGGATCCACCACAGCCGGAACAGCCCGATGATGTGGTCGATGCGCAGCCCGCCGGCGTGCCGCAGCACCGAGCGCAGCAGGGCCCGGAACGGCCGGTACTCTTGCTCCGCGAGCCGGTCCGGGCGCCAGGGCGGCTGCGACCAGTCCTGGCCGAGCTGATTGAATTCGTCGGGCGGCGCGCCGGCGGTAACCCCGAGAGCCAGCACATCCTGCAACGCCCACGCATCGGCGCCGGTGGGGTGCACGCCGACAGCCAGGTCTGCCATGATGCCCAGCGCCATGCCGGCACCCACGGCCTGCGATTGCGCGGCCGCCAGCTGTTCATCGAGCTGCCATTGCAGCCAGCGGTGGAAATCCACGGCCTCGGCATGCGTGGCCACGAAGTCGGCAATCCCACCGGCGGTGGGGTGCTGCAGCGACTCCGGCCATTGCCGCCAATCGGCGCCGTACTCCTCGGCCAGCGCGCACCAGGTGGCGAAGTCGTCGAGCGCCGACCCTTCCCGGGTGCGATAGGCCGCATAGGCCAGTTCGCGACCCGCCGTGCGCGGTACCTGGTAGATCAGCCGTAATGCCGTCCGCTTGGCGGCCCAGGCGGTGTCGCGGTCGATCGAATCGACGGCGGCCGCATGCTCCTGGACGGCGCGACGCAGCCGCCATACCCGTCGGCGTTTACGCAGGTCGGCGAATTCCCGGATCGCCTCCACCCGCAGGTAGAGCGGGTTGACGAAGCGTCGCGACGTCGGCAGGTACGGCGACGGCTGCATCGGGGCGGTCGGTGCCGCCGCGTGGAGCGGATTGACCAGCAGGAACCCTGCGCCGTGCTGCGAGGCCGACCAGACCGCGAGGTCGGTGAGATCGGTGAGGTCGCCGACCCCCCAGGACTGCGCCGACCGCACGCTGTACAACTGGGCGGTCAGGCCCCAGGTGCGGCCGACGCCGAGCCGCTCCGGCAGCCCCAGCCAATTCGGGGTCACGATCAGCGCGGTGTCGCTGTGCTGGTCGCCGGACCGGATGTGCACCCGGTGGTACCCGAGCGGCAGGTCGGCGGGCAGGACGAAGCTGGCCTCGCCCACCCAGCGTCCAGCGAGCTCGAACGGTGCGGCGAAGTTGTCGATCTGCCGGACACCGCCCCGAAGGGCGCCGTCCTCCAGTTGCAGCCACACCTCGACGTCGGCGCCGTGGGTGACGTGGACCCAAAACGGCGTCTCGACGCCAGCGCGGCCGACGATGGCCGGCGGCAGGGGACGGGACCAGTACGCCCGGTCCCGGGCGGTGAGCGCCGCGGCGCGTTCGGCCTCGGTTCCGGCAGCCACATCGAACGCGGCGAGAACAGCAACCAGGGTGTTTTCGGCTACCGCGACCCGTCGACCCGTCCAGTCCTCGTATTCGGTGGCGATCCCGAATCGCTGGGCGAGTTCTGCCAATGACGCCTGGGACATGCTGCCCATCTTTGCTCGTGTCGCCCCGCGGGCTGCGCGCGCTGTCCTGGCAGAGTGTGGCGGGGCGATTTGTGCCATCCGTCGCTACCATTGCCAGGTAAGACCTTGACCAATGCGGTCCGGCCGATCCAGCAGGGACAGTCCACGAGGAACCCGACAAGACGAACCCGACAAGGACCATGACGACATTCAGTGCTGCATTCAGTGCTGCATTCAGTGCTGCAGTCAATGCTGCGCAGCCTGCCGCTCCCGGTGCGGTTCGTGGTGCCGCCGGCGGCCGGGTCGTTCCGTGGCGAGGTCTCCCGGGTTGCCCTACGGTTGTCGGTGTGAACTGCCGCCAGGGTCAGCGGCCGCGGTTTTCTACACGACAGATGGTGGACTTCGGTGGCAAATAACGAAGGCAGGCACCGGGGGTCTGGGTACGGCCTCGGACTCTCGACGAAGACGCAGGTAACCGGTTACCAATTCCTGGCGCGGCGCACCGCGATGGCACTGACACGCTGGCGGGTCCGCATGGAGGTCGAACCCGGCCGGCGTCAAATGCTGGCGGTGGTCGCGTCGGTGTCGTCGGCCGCGGTGATTTGCCTCGGTGCGCTGCTCTGGTCGTTCCTGAGCCCCTCGGGTCAGCTGAATCAGACACCGATCATCGCCGACCGCAGCACCGGTGCGTTGTACGTGCGGGTGGGCAACACGCTCTATCCGGCGCTCAACCTGGCGTCGGCCCGGCTCATCGCCGGTCGGGCGGACAACCCGCACAGTGTCCGGTCGAGTCAAATCGCCGAGCAACCACAAGGACCGATGGTCGGTATCCCGGGTGCGCCCAACCAGACCACGCCGACCAGCCCAGCGTCGTCGTCGTGGCTGGTGTGCGACACGGTGACGAGCAGCCAGGGCGTAGGAGCGCCGTCGTCGGTCACGGTGACGGTGATCGACGGCGCCCCGGACCTCTCCGGGCGTCGACGCGTTGTCACCGGGTCAGACGCCGTGGTGCTGCGGTTCGACGCCGATACCTGGGTGATCAGGCAGGGACGCCGATCACGCATCGACCCGGCGGACCGGGCGGTGCTGCTGCCGCTGGGCTTGACCCCCGAGCAAGTCACCGGGGCGCGGCCGATGAGCCGCGCGTTGTTCGACGCGATTCCGGTCGGCCCCGACCTCGCAGTCCCCGTGGTACCCGGAGCCGGTAGTCCCGCTAATTTTCCCGGCGCACCGGGGCCGGTCGGGACGGTGTTAGCGACACCGCAAGTCAGCGGCCCGCAACAGTATTCGGTGGTGCTGCCCGACGGCGTACAGACGGTGTCTGCGGTGGTGGCCCAAATCCTGCAGAACGCGGGCAGCTCACCCGGCGCTGCACCGAAGCTGGTGACACCGGCCGCGCTGGCGCAAATGCCGGTAGTACAAGGACTGGATCTGTCGGCCTACCCGGACGGCCCCCTGAACGTGATCGATATCGTGAACAACCCGTCGACCTGCTGGTGGTGGGAGAAGACCGGCGGTGAGCAACGGGCCCGGATCCAGGTGTTGTCCGGGCCGACGATCCCGGTGGCCGCCTCCGACATCGACAAGGTGGTCTCGCTGGTCAAGGCGAACGGCACCGCGCTGGAAGCCGATCGGGTCTATTTCGGCCCGGACTATGCCAACTGGCTCCAGGCGACCGGTAACGACCCGGGCGTGTCGACAGCCGAATCACTCTGGTTCGTGTCGGATTACGGCGTGCGTTACGGGGTAGACGGAGCCAAGGAAGTGCGCTCGGCGTTGGGTTTGACGCCGGCGCCCAACCCCGCGCCGTGGGTGGCACTGCGGCTGCTGGCGCCGGGCCCGGCACTGTCACGGGCCGACGCACTGGTGAAACACGACACGCTCTCGGCCGATAAGAACGTCGCAGAATTGGTGGTCCCCAAGTGAAACGTGGCTTTGCACGCCCCACACCGGAGCGGGCGCCGGTAGTCAAGCCGGAGAACATCGTCTTACCGACGCCGCTGAGCGTTCCTCCGCCGGAAGGCAAACCCTGGTGGCTGGTGGTAGTCGGCGTGCTGGTCGTCGGCCTGCTGGTCGGAATGGTCGCCATGACGGTGGCCAACGGCTCCCGGATGTTCCTGGGCGCCGGCGCGATCTTTCCGATCTTCATGATCGGCGGGGTCGGCATGATGATGTTCGGCGGGCGGTTCGGCGGCCAGCAACAGATGAGCCGGCCGAAACTGGACGCGATGCGCGCCCAGTTCATGCTGATGCTGGACATGCTGCGGGAAACCGCGCAGGAGTCGGCCGATTCGATGGACGCCAACTACCGCTGGTTCCATCCGGAGCCGACGACGTTGCCGGCCGCGGTGGGATCGTCGCGGATGTGGGAACGCAAACCCGACGGCAGGGACCTCAACTTCGGGGTCGCCCGCGTCGGGGTGGGTATGACGCGGCCCGAAGTGACGTGGGGCGAGCCGCAGAACATGCCGACCGATATCGAGCTGGAACCCGTAACTGGTAAGGCATTACAGGAATTCGGGCGCTACCAAAGCGTCATCTACAACATGCCCAAGATGGTGTCGCTGCTGGTCGAACCCTGGTATTCCCTGATCGGGCGGCGCGAGCAGGTCCTGGGTTTGATGCGGGCGATCATCTGTCAGCTGGCGTTTTTCCATGGTCCCGACCACATCAAGATGGTCGTGGTCTCGTCGGAAATCGCGGATTGGGAATGGGTCAAGTGGCTGCCGCATTTCGGGGATCCCCGCCGGACCGACGCAGCCGGTTATGCCCGGATGGTGTACGGCTCGCTACGTGAGTTCGCCGCCGACCAAGGTGAATTGTTCGCCGGGCGTGGCTCGTTTACGCCTCGGCACGCCAGTTCGTCGGCCGAGACGCCGACGCCGCACCACGTCATCATCTGCGACATCGAAGATCCCCAATGGGAATACGTGCTCAGCGCGGACGGCATCGACGGGGTGACGTTCTTCGACGTGACCGGAGCCTCGCTGTGGACCGCTCGTCCGGAGCGAGTGCTGCACTTCGACAGCGCGGGAGTGCTCGAGGCGCTGCCCCGCGACCGCGACACCTGGATGGTGATCGACGACAACCGGTGGTTTTTCGCGCTGGCCGACCAGGTCACCGAGGCCGAGGCCGAGCAATTCGCTCTGCAGATGGCGCAGTGGCGCCTTGCCGAGGCCTACGAGGAGATCGGTCAGAAGGTGGCGCACATCGGTGCGCGCGACATCCTGTCCTATTACGGCATCGAGGATCCCGGATCGATCGACTTCAATGCGCTGTGGAACTCGCGCGGCGACGCGATGCGGCGGTCGCGGCTGCGGGTGCCGTTCGGCAACCGTTCCGACAACGGCGAGCTGCTGTTTTTGGATATGAAGTCCCTCGACGAGGGCGGCGACGGTCCGCACGGGGTCATGTCCGGCACCACCGGTTCGGGTAAGTCGACGCTGGTGCGCACCGTGATCGAGTCGTTGATGCTCGCGCATCCCCCGGAAGAGTTGCAGTTCGTGCTGGCCGATCTGAAGGGCGGGGCGGCGGTCAAGCCGTTCGCCGGGGTGCCGCATGTGTCGCGAATCATCACCGACCTCGAAGAGGACCAGGCGCTCATGGAGCGCTTCCTGGACGCCCTGTGGGGTGAGATCGCCCGGCGTAAGGCGGTGTGCGACAACGCCGGCGTCGATGACGCCAGGGAGTACAACGAGATGCGAGCCCGGATGCGGGCCCGCGGCCAGGACATGCCGCCGCTGCCGATGTTGGTCGTGGTGATCGACGAGTTCTACGAATGGTTCCGGATCATGCCCACCGCGGTGGATGTCCTGGACTCGATCGGCCGGCAGGGCCGGGCTTACTGGATCCATCTGATGATGGCGTCGCAGACCATCGAGAGCCGGGCCGAAAAACTCATGGAGAACATGGGATACCGCTTGGTGCTGAAAGCCCGCACGGCGGGTGCCGCACAAGCTGCCGGCGTGCCCAACGCGGTCAACCTGCCCGCCCAGGCGGGTCTGGGCTACTTCCGCAAGAGCCTCGACGAGATCATCCGCTTCCAGGCCGAATTCCTCTGGCGCGACTACCGCCGTGGCGTCTCGCTTGACGACGACGGGCACGTGCCGCTCACTCACAGTGTCGACTACATCCGACCGCAACTGTTCACCACTGAGTTCACCCCGCTCGAGGTAAGCGTTGGTGGCCCGGATCTCGACATGACCGAAATCCTCAACGGTCAGGTATCCGGTGGCTCCAACGGCGCCGGCGGCTCTAATGGCGAGGTGGGCGCTTTCGAAGACGACGACGTCGACGAAGAGGAAGAAGCCATCAGGACACCCAAAGTCGGCACGGTGATCATCGATCAGCTGCGCAAAATCGACTTCGAGCCCTACCGGCTGTGGCAGCCGCCGTTGGACCAGCCGATTGCGATCGACCAGCTGGTGAACCGGTTCTTGGGTCGGCCCTGGCAGCAGAACTATGGCACGGCAAGGGATCTGGTCTTCCCGATCGGGATAATTGACCGACCGTACAAGCATGACCAGCCGCCGTGGACGGTGGACACCTCCGGGGCCGGCGCCAATGTACTGATCCTGGGTGCCGGCGGTGCGGGCAAAACGACGGCGCTGCAGACGCTGATCTGCTCGGCTGCGTTGACCCACACACCCGAGCAGGTGCAGTTCTACTGTTTGGCCTACAGCGGCACCGCGTTGCAGACAGTGGCCGGTTTGCCACATGTCGGCGAGGTCGTCGGCCCCACCGATCCCTACGGGGTGCGCCGCACGGTAGCCGAACTGCTGGCGCTGGTGCGCTCGCGCAAACGCAGCTTTCTCGAGCACGAAATCGCCTCCATGGAGATATTCCGGCGGCGCAAGTTCGGTGGGGAGACCGGTACGGAAACGCCGGGGGGAGCAAAAGGAGTGCCCGACGACGGGTTCGGCGACGTCTACCTGGTGATCGACAATTACCGGGCGCTCGCCGAGGAGAACGAGGTCCTCATCGAGCAGGTCAACCAGATCATCAACCAGGGACCGTCCTTCGGCGTGCACGTGGTGGCGACCGCCGACCGCGAATCCGAACTGCGGCCTCCGGTGCGCAGCGGTTTCGGCTCCCGCGTCGAGCTGCGACTGGCCGCGGTCGAGGACGCCAAGCTGGTGCGCTCCCGCTTCGCCAAGGACGTTCCGGTCAAGCCCGGCCGCGGCATGGTCGCGGTCAACTACGTGCGCCTCGACAGTGACCCGCAATCCGGGCTGCACACCCTGATTGCCCGGCCCGCGTTGGACAGCACACCGAAGGCGGTATTCGAATCCGACAGTGTGGCCGCGGCGGTGAGCCAGGTCGCGGTGGGCAGGGCTCGTCCCGTGCGTCGCCTGCCCGCGATGTTCGGGCTCGACCAGGTGCGGGCGCTGGCCGCAGACGACCACCGCGCGGGAGTCGGCACAGGCGGGATCGCTTGGGCGATCTCGGAACTGGACCTGCAGCCGGTGTATCTCAACTTCGGCGAGAACGCCCACCTCATGGTCACCGGCCGGCGGGAGTGCGGGCGGACGACGACGCTGGCCACGATCATGACCGAGATCGGCCGGATCTACGCTCCCGGCGCCAGCATCGCGTCGCCGACGTCGCGTCCCTCCGCTCAGGTGTGGCTGGTCGATCCGCGCCGTCAACTGCTGACCATGCTGGGACCGGACTATGTGGAAAAGTTTGCCTACAACCTCGACGGCGTCGCCACGATGATGGACGAGTTGGCGGCTGCGTTGGCTCGCCGCGAACCGCCACCGGGGCTGTCGGCCGAAGAACTGTTGGCGCATTCGTGGTGGAGCGGTCCGGAGATCTTCCTGATCATCGACGACATCCAGCAGCTGCCGCCGGGATTCGATTCGCCGCTGCACAAAGCCGCGCCGTGGGTGACCCGGGCCGCCGATGTCGGCTTGCACGTGATCGTCGCCCGCACCTTCGGTGGATGGTCCTCGGCCGGCAGCGACCCGATCCTGCGGGCACTGCATCAGGCCAATGCGCCGTTGCTGGTGATGGACGCCGACCCCGACGAAGGCTTCATCCGCGGCAAGATGAAAGGCGGCCCGCTGCCGCGCGGGCGCGGCCTGCTGATGGCCGAGGACACCGGTGTCTTCGTCCAGGTGGCATTCACCCCACTGCGTCGATAGCCGCCCGATCCGCGCAGTGCCCCAAATTTCTCGCCGGTGGGGAATTATTTGCGACGAGATTTAAACCCGTAGGTGTCGTTGTGATCGGCCCCACAAAGACGGCAGTGCAGGCTAATTACTCTCGGGCTTATCCCTGGGTATTGCGGCAACTTGCGCAGACGCATTTCGTGCAAGCCGTTACCGGGCTGTTGCCCGAGGTTAACACTTGGTGGTGATAGGTGAACAGTTGCGAACACGGACCAGTACGAGGAGCGGCGCGGACCGACAGCGGCTATTCTCGTGCGCGGACCGCTTGCACAACTTCGTGAGAGGTCATGAGAGGAGGAATACATGTCGTTCGTGACCACGCAGCCTGAAGCGTTGTCCTCGGCGGCAAGCAGCCTGCAGGGTATCGGCTCATCGCTGAGCGCCCACAATGCTGCTGCAGCGGCGCCGACCACCGGTGTGGTTCCGGCAGCGGCCGACGAAGTCTCGGCCCTGACCGCGGCGCAGTTCGCCGCCCACGCGCAGATGTACCAGGCAGTCAGTGCCCAGGCGGCGGCGATCCACGAGATGTTCGTGAACACCCTCAACACCAGCGCCGGCTCGTACGCGGCCACCGAAGCCGCCAACGCGGCGGCGGCCGGTTAGGCCGCGACGGGAATCGGCGGCATCCAGTGAGCCGGAAAGGGGGGAGCGCCGCGTACTTCGACTAGCCATCGCACCCGCTGGCTAAACCCTGCAGTTCCAGGTCCATCGCCTCGATGGCCGACCATTAAAGGAGACAATCGAGTGACCACTCGTTTTATGACCGACCCGAACGCCATGCGCGACATGGCGGGCCGGTTCGACATGCACGCCCAGACCGTCGAGGACGAAGCCCGCAAGATGTGGGCGTCCTCGGTCAACATCGCCGGGGCCGGCTGGAGCGGCACCGCGCAGTCGACCTCCTACGACACGATGGGCCAGATGAACCAGGCGTTCCGCAACATCGTCAACATGCTGCACGGGGTGCGCGACGGGCTGATCCGCGACGCGGCCAACTACGAAGCCCAGGAACAAGCCTCGCAGCAAATTCTGAGCAGCTGACCCCTGCATCCACCCTCGCTGCTGCGTAAGCTCTACTGCAAGGAGAACACACTATGACGATTAACTACCAGTTCGGCGATGTCGACGCGCACGGTGCGACGATCCGCGCCCAGGCTGCGGCGTTGGAGGCCGAGCACCAGGCCATCATTCGGGACGTGCTGGCCGCCGGTGACTTCTGGGGCGGTGCGGGCTCGGCGGCCTGCCAGGAGTTCATCACCCAGTTGGGTCGCAACTTCCAGGTCATCTACGAACAGGCCAACGCCCACGGCCAGAAGGTGCAGACCGCCGGCAACAACATGGCGTCCACCGACAGCGCGGTCGGCTCCAGCTGGGCCTGACCTCTCACCCGAGTCGCGGCAGCACCCTGTCGGGCGTGCTGCCGCGATTCGTGGTGTCGGGTCACGGTGTCGGATCACCTGATCGGCAGTGTTGGATCTCAGTGTTGGATCACAAAGAGTAAAAGAGTGACGGGAGCAGCCAATGGATCAACAGGGCACCCGAACCGACATCACCGTCAATGTCGAGGGTCTCTGGATGCTGCAAGCGCTCCTGGATATCCGCCATGTCGCGCCCGAACTGCGGTGCCGGCCCTACGTCTCCACGGATTCCAGCGACTGGCTCAACGAGCACCCGGGCATGGCAGTCATGCGGGACAACGGCATCGTCGACCGCGAAGGCGCCGTCAAACCGGACGTGGCCGCCCGGATGGGGGTTCTCGCCGCGCCCGACCTGGAGATCATCGCGTTACTGTCGCGCGGCAAGCTGCTCTACGGTGTCAAAGAAAAAAGTGACGGCAGTGACGGCGAGGAACAGCAAGAGGAACCGGTCGGGTCGCGCGACATTCCCGACAACGAGTTCCGCGTGGTCCTGGCGCGGCGGGGTCAGCACTGGGTGTCGGCGGTCCGGGTGGGCAACGAGATCACCATCGACGACGTCGCCGTCACCGACACCGCCTCGATTGCCGCGCTGGTGTTCGACGGTCTGGAGTCGATCCACCATGCCGATCCCGCGCAGATCAGCGCGGTCAACGTGCCGCTGGAGGAGATGCTGGAGGTGACCAAGGCGTGGAAGGAAGCGGGGTTCAACGTCTTCTCCGGAGGTGACCTGCGCCGATTGGGCATCAGTGCTGCCACGGTGGCCGCCCTTGGTCAGGCGCTGTCCGATCCTGCGGCAGAGGCGGCGGTGTATGCCCGCCAGTACCGTGACGACGCCCGGGCGCCCAGCGCGTCGGTGCTGTCGCTCAAGGACGGTTCGGGCGGACGGATCGCGATGTACCAGCAAGCGCGCACCGCCGGCTCGGGGGAGGCCTGGCTGGCCATCTGCCCGGCCACGCCGCAGCTGGTCCAGGTCGGCGTCAAGACGGTGCTGGAGACCCTGCCTTACGGCGAATGGAAAACCCATCGAAGGGTTTAGCAAGCAGCAACGCGAAACTGTCTGTTTGTGAACATATTTAACTTCTACGTTTCGCTGTGACGCACACGAATGTTTTAGGATGCAGAATTAGCGCGCGAGAGCAATCAAATTACGGGCAAGGCCAGTGGACCCACTGATCGTCGACAAAGGAGCAAGACGATGACCGCTGTGGTTGAGGTACAACAGCCAGGCGTCGAGGCGGTTTCGGCACCGCAGGCCGCAGTGGTCGCCATCATGGCCGCCGGCGTGCAGATCGGGGTACTGCTAGACGCCCACGCGCCGGTCTCGGTGATGGTCGACCCGCTGCTCAAGGTGGTCAACAACCGGCTTCGCGAGCTCGACGTCGCGCCGCTGGAGCCCACCGGACGCGGGCGGTGGGCGCTGTGCCTGATCGATGGCACACCGCTCAAGCCCGCGCAGTCGCTCAAGGAACAAGACATCTTCGACGGCGACCGGCTGTGGCTGCGGTTCATCGAGGACACCGAACGCCGCTCCCAAGTCATCGAGCACATTTCCACTGCGGTGGCAGTGAACCTGTCCAAGCGGTTCGCCCCGATCGACCCGGTTGTCGCAGTGCAGGTCGGCGCGGCGATGGTCGCAGTCGGGATACTGATCATGACCGGCCTGCTGGGCTGGTGGCGGTGGCGCGATGAATCCCTGCTCACGACGGTCTTTGCGGCCGTGGTGGCGGTGCTGATGCTGACCGTGGCAACGCTTGTGCTGATGCGGGCGAAAACGGTGGAGGATCGCCGCGCCGGCGACATGCTGCTGATGAGCGGGCTGGCGCCGCTGGCGATGGCGGCGGCCGGGGCGCCTCCCGGTCCGCTCGGGGCGCCGCACGCGGTGTTGGGCTTCGTGGTCGCCGGCGTGGCCTCGGCGCTGGTGGCGCGGCTCACGGGTCGTCGGCTGGCGATCTACACCGCGATCGTGACGATCTGTATTGCGGTGACCGCGGCGAGCCTGGCACGGATGGTGCTGGGCGCCGGGGCCGTGACGTTGATGACCTGTGTGCTGCTGGCGTGTGTGCTGGGCTACCACGGCGCGCCGTCGCTGTCACGCTGGCTCTCGGGGATCCGGTTGCCGGTGTTCCCGTCGGCCACCAGCCGATGGGTGTTCGAGGCACGACCCGATCTGCCCACCACGGTGGTGGTCGCCGAGAGCGGCAAGCCGACCCTGGAGGGACCGGCATCGGTGCGCGACGTGCTGGGGCGATCCGAGCGGGCCCGCGCGTTTCTGACGGGCCTGCTGGCAGGCATGGGCGTGCTGATGGTGGTGTGCGCCACGGGATTGTGCAATCCGCACACCGGACAGCGCTGGCTGCCGGTGCTGCTGGCGACATTCACGGCCGGTTTCCTGCTGCTGCGGGGACGGTCCTATGTGGACCGGTGGCAGTCGATCACGCTGGCGGTGACGGCCGTGACCATCGTCGTGGCCGTGGTCACACGGTATGTGCTGGTGTTGTCGTCGCCGATTGTGACGTCGGTGGGGGCCGCGATCCTCGTGCTGATTCCGGCAGCCGGTCTCACAGCCGCCGCCGTGGTGCCCAACACCATCTACAGCCCGCTGTTCCGCAAGATGGTCGAGTGGGTCGAATACCTGTGCCTGATGCCGATCTTCCCGCTGGCACTGTGGTTGATGAATGTCTATGCGGCGATCCGCTACCGGTAACGGTGGCCGGCGAAGCGGCCGTGCGGTCGCGGCCGGTGCCGCCGTGCTCCTGGTGGCCGCCCCCACCTTCGTCGGCCTGCCGCCGGCGTCGGCGATCGAGCGTCCGGTAGTCGACCCGGCCGCGGTGCCGCCCAACGACCCGCCCGGACCGTTGGTGCCCATGCGGCAATCGGCGTACTGTACCGAGGTCGGGGTATTGCCCGGAACGGACTTCCGGGTGCAGCCCAAATACATGGACATGCTCAATCTGCCCGAAGCGTGGCGGTTCGGCCGCGGCGGCGGCGTCAAGGTCGCCGTCATCGACACCGGGGTGTCCCCGCACCCGAGACTGCCGCACCTGGTCGGTGGTGGCGACTACGTGGTGGCGGGCGGCGATGGGCTGTCGGACTGCGACGCCCACGGCACGATCGTCGCGTCGATGATCGCTGCCCAGCCGGCGACCGGTGCGCCATCTCCCGGCCCGCCGCGTAAACCACCGCCGGTGCCGACCACCGAGCCGCCACCGCCGCCGCAGACGGTGACGTTGTCGCCGCCGGCACCCACGACGGTGATCGTTCCTCCGCTCAATCCGCCGGAGGACGAGGGGCTGCTGCCGTTACCACCGCAGTTCGGCGCACCACCGCCGAACGCGCCCGCGGCAGCCGGCGGGTCCGGAGCCATCGTCGCGCCCGGATATTCCGGCGGCGGGCGGGTGGTCGCCGCGGACCGTACCCGCCCGGCCGCGCCGCCGCCGGAGCAGCCCAGCGACGCATTCAGCGGAGTGGCCCCGGACGTTGAAATAATCTCGATTCGCTTCACCAGTGCGGCCTTCAGCCCGAAGGACGCCTTCCCCGCCAACACCGATCCGCAAACCGCGCAGAAGATCGACAAAATCCGCACGCTGGCACGGGCGATTGTGCACGCCGCCGATATGGGGGCGTCGGTGATCAACCTCTCCGAGGTGGTGTGCATGAGTGCGCGCAGCATCATCGACCAGCCGGACCTGGGTGCCGCGGTCTACCACGCCGCGGTCGACAAGGATGCCGTCGTCGTGGCGGCCGCCGGTGACACCAGCCAACAGGACTGCAAGGAAAATCCCGCCTATAATCCGTTGCGGCCCGACGATCCTCGCGATTGGAATGGCGTGAACACGGTAGTGACTCCGTCGTGGTTCAGCAACTACGTACTGACCGTGGGCGCAACAGACGCCAGCGGCACGCCGCTGGACAAAGCAAGTTTGGCCGGGCCCTGGGTGTCGATCGCCGCTCCGGGCACCGACATCGAGGGTCTGTCACCGCGCAGCGACAACCTGATCAACGCCATCGACGGACCGAATAACACCTTGTTGGTGCCGTCGGGAACGAGTTTTTCCACGGCGATCGTGTCGGGGGCGGCGGCCCTGGTCCGCGCCAAGTATCCGCAGTTGTCCGCCCAGCAGGTCATCGATCGCCTGCTGCGGACGGCCACTCCACCGGCTCGTGGCGTGGACAACCAAATCGGCTACGGCGTGCTCGACCTGGTAGCAGCACTCACCTGGGATGTGCCCACCGGCCCGCCGCCACCGCCGAAGGCGTTGTCCGCGCCGCTGCAGCTGCCGCCGCCACCGGCGCCCCGCGATATGACACCGGTGTGGGTGGCCACCGCGGGGTTGGTAGCCGCGTTGCTGGTCGCCGGTGCATTCTTCGGCGGTGAGCGGCTGATGCGCCGCTTGGGAAGGCGGTCATGAAAGCGCAACGCAGGTTCTCGGTAACCCTGCAGTGGCAGCGGGTCACCGCGGTGTTCCTCGCCGATGTCGCCGTTCTGGCGCTTGCCAGTCACTGCCCCGACGCCTGGCAGCAGCATCACGCTGCGTGGTGGGCAGGTGTCGCGCTGGCGACGGTGATCACGATCGCGGCCCTGGTGACCTCCCGGGGCATCCCGCTGGCCTCGATACCGGTGGTGGCGATCCGGAACTGGTACGCCCATCCCCAGGCAATAGCCGCCGCATGCACACCGCCGATCGACCACCGGCGCCGCTTCGGTCGTGACGTGGTGGGCATCCGCGCGTATCGGGATCGGCTGGTCACGGTGATCGCCGTGGACGACGCCACCTATTCGTCGGGGCGGCATCACCAGGAAGCGGCACCGGACACCGGGCTGGCGATCGGGGCCGTCATCGCCGCGTTGCGTCAGTTCGACGTCCGCCTCGACTGCATCGACATCGTCTCGGCGGCAACAGAACACGAACACAACACGTGGCTGGTCTTGCGGATGGATCCGCAGCACAACATCGCGGCGGTGGCGGCCCGCGACTCGCTGGCGGCCACCGCGGCCGCGGCCACCGAGCGACTGGCTCATGACCTCGACGGTCAGCAATGCCGGGCCCGCCCGCTGACCGCCGCCGAGATCGCCGACATGGATGCCGCGGTGACCGCCGGGCTGGCGCTCGACCGGATCCGGACTCACTGGAGCTACCTGCGCCATCCCGACGGGTATGTCACCAGCGCCTGGATGTCGCCGCGCGACATCACCGGGGACGTGCTCGGTGCGCTGGCGTTGCCCGACACCGAGGCTACCGTGGCGACGATACGGCTCGCCGCCCGGCGCGACGGCATTGATGTGGCCGCGTTCGTGCGCTATCACAGCGCCAAGCGTCTCCCGAAATCCGCTGTGAGCCGGCTCAATCAGCTCACCGGGCGGCAGCTGGCCGCGTTGCGCGCGAGTTTGCCGGCGCCGGAACCGGGCCGGCCATTGCCCATACCGAGCCGCCCGCTGGACGAGGCCGACGATATCGTGATACGCCTCGGCACAGCGGCGGCGACGCCGGCGTACTCGCCGAGCCCGGCCGGAACTCCGCTATGACCCGCCCACAAGCCGCCACGGATGCGCGCAACGCGTTGGTCGCCGGGCTGCTGGCGTCCGGCATCTCGGTCAACGGGCTCCAGCCGAGCCACAACCCGCAGGTGGCGCAACAGATGTTCACCACGGCCACCCGGCTCGATCCCGACATGTGCGACGCCTGGTTGGCGCGGGTGCTGGCCGGTGATCAAAGCATCGAGGTGCTGACCAATGCGTGGGAGACCGTCAACACATTCGGGTGGGAGATCCGCCGGCTCGGCCTGACGGATTTGGAGTTTCGTCCCGAAGTATCCGACCGGCTGTTTCTTAGGCTGGCGGTCACCAGTGTGGAGTCGCTGGCTGCCGCCTATGCCGCAGTTCTCGCCGAGGCAAAACGCTACGAGGAGGCGTCCAAGCTGCTCGACGGTGCCCAGCCGCGGCACGCGTCCGATGCCGAGCTGATCGCCTATGTCCGCGGAGTGCTGTATTTCCGCACCGGCCGCTGGCCCGATGTGCTCGCCCAGTTCCCGCCCGCCACGCACTGGCGGCACCCCGAGCTGAAAGCGGCCGGCGCGGCGATGGCCACCACGGCGTTGGCGTCGCTGGGCGTATTCGAGGAAGCGTGCCGTCGCGCCGAAGAGGCGATCGAGGCCGACCGGGTGCCCGGTGCGGCCAACATCGCGATCTACACCAAGGCGATGTGCTTGCGGCACTTGGGCCGCGAGGATGAGGCCGTCGAATTGCTGCGCCAGGTGTATTCGCGGGACGCCAAATTCGCTCCGGCCCGCGAGGCTTTGGACAACCCGAACTATCGGTTAGTGCTTACCGATCCGGAAACCATCGAGGCACGCACGGATCCCTGGGACCCCGACAGCGCACCCACCCGCGCACAGACGGAGGCCGCCCGTCATGCCGAGATGGCCAAAAAGTATCTGGCCGAAGGCGACGCCGAGCTCAATGCCATGCTGGGCATGGAACAGGCCAAACGTGAGATCAAGTTGATCAAGTCGACGACCAGGGTTAACCTCGCCCGCGCCAAAATGGGCCTGCCGGTGCCGGTGACGTCGCGCCATACCCTGCTGTTAGGCCCGCCCGGCACCGGGAAGACTACGGTAGCCCGGGCCTTCACCAAGCAGCTGTGCGGGCTGACGGTGCTGCGCAAGCCGTTGGTGGTGGAGACTAGCCGCTCAAAGCTGTTGGGCCGCTACATGGCCGATGCGGAGAAGAACACCGAGGAGATGCTCGAAGGGGCCCTCGGCGGCGCCGTCTTCTTCGACGAGATGCACAACCTGCATGAGCGCGGCTACTCGCAGGGCGACGCCTACGGCAACGCGATCATCAACACCCTGCTGCTGTATATGGAAAATCACCGTGACGAGCTGGTGGTGTTCGGCGCCGGTTATGCCAAAGCAATGGAGAGGATGCTGGAGGTCAACCAGGGTCTGCGACGCCGCTTCTCCACGGTGATCGAGTTCTACAGTTACAACCCGAAAGAACTGATCGAGCTGACTCAGCTGATGGGCCGCGAGAACGAGGACGTGATCACCGACGAGGCGGTCGACGTGTTGTTGCCCGCTTACACGAAGTTCTACAACGACGAAAGCCTCTCGCCGGACGGTGATTTGATTCGCGGGATCGACGTTCTGGGCAATGCCGGGTTCGTGCGCAACGTGGTGGAGAAAGCCCGCGACCACCGTAGTTTCCGTCTTGACGACGAGGATCTGGATGCCGTGCTGGCCAGCGATGTCGAAGAATTCAGCGAAGCACAGCTGCGCCGGTTCAAAGAATTGACCCGAGAGGACCTGGCCGAGGGACTCAGCGCGGCGGTCGCCGAGAAGACGAGCGAATGACTGCCGTCCAGTCTGCACCCGGGCGCGGTGTTCCTCATGATCGGTGCGGGCGCCGACTCTAGGTCTCACCCGGATGGTGGATAAATTAGTCACGCGTTTCGGGTTGACTCCCGGCGATGTTGGTGCCAGTATTGCCGATGCAAGCACCTCGCTAGGTGAGGCGTCTGCACCGGACAAAGGCCACTGACCCCGAACGTCGAGAGACGCCCAGGGTCAGGACAGCTCCTCCCGGCTTAAGGGTTGAGCCCAAGTGGCTTCCGGATTGCGATCCGGATACGCCGTGCAGTGCCGAAACTCTGACGAGAGGGGTGCCGCGCCCGAAATGTCAACCGGGTGGCCCCATCCCGTTGTGCGACACACTGGCACCCCCGTGTGCCCTGGCCGTGAGGAGGTGAGAGCGAGATGAGTCCCGGCGATAGTCCCTATCCGAGTCCGATGATCATTTCGTTCGGATCCGGTCCCGGCATCGTTTTCATCATCTGAATCGGCTTGCGCCGCTTCAGTTAACGCAGACACGCTTTGATTTCGGTTGCGCGCGTGTCTATGTCGTGCTTCAGCACGGCTTCAGTCCGTGCTTCAGGCTGCTCAAATCAAGGAGGACTTCATGTCGTTCACCACTGTCGAGCCGGAGGTGTTGGCCGGCGCGGCAAGTCATTTGCAGGGTATCGGGTCGGCATTGGCGGCGCAGAATGCGGCTGCGGCGGGGCCGACGACAGGGTTGGTGCCGGCGGCTGCCGATGAGGTGTCGGTGGTGACCGCGGCGCAGTTCGCGGCGCATGCGCAGTCCTACCAGGCCATTAGTGCGCAGGCGGCGGCGATCCACGAGATGTTCGTCGAAGTGTTGCGGGCCAGCGCGGGATCGTATGCGGCGACCGAAGCGGCCAATGCGGTGGCAGCTTTGTGAGTGTTGGGGGTTTGGCCGTGATGGATTTTGCTGCCCTGCCGCCGGAGGTGACCTCGGCCCGGTTGTATGCCGGTCCTGGTCCGGGGCCGATGCTGGCCGCGGCGCAGGCGTGGAGCGGGTTGGCTGCCGAGTTGCGCTCGGCGGCGGCTGGTTACGGCTCGGTGGTGTCGGGGTTGACCGGCGGCAGCTGGCTGGGGCCGGCGTCGGCGTCGATGGCGGCGGCGGCCGCCTCGTACGTGGGGTGGATGAATGCCACCGCCGCGCAGGCCGAGCAGGTCGGCGCCCAGGCGCGGGCGGCGGCGGCGGCCTACGAGTCGGCGTTTGCCGGAGTGGTGCCGCCGGCGGTGATCGCGGCCAACCGCGCCCAGTTAGCGGTGTTGGTGGCCACCAACGTGTTCGGGCAGAACAGCGCGGCGATCGCGGCCACCGAGGCCCACTACGAGCAGATGTGGGCCCAAGACGCCGCGGCGATGTACGGCTATGCGGGCGCCTCGGCGGCGGCCAGCCAGCTGACGCCGTTCGCCGCGCCGGCGCCGACGACCACCGGCGCGGGGCTGGCCGCCCAGAGTGCGG
>NZ_VYIK01000569.1 GCF_008709575.1 Mycobacterium sp. | reverse complement strand
AGGGTGAGCCACGGTAGCTTTCGTTCGGCGGCCCCGGGCAGCTTAAACCGGGATTTGCCGCGGGCGCCGCTCTGGTTGGATTCGTTGTCCTTCTCAGCGGCAGATTCGCTTTTCGCGGTGTCAGTGTCGGGATAAGGCGAAGACATTGGCCAATAATAACGTCTCGCAGCCAGGCGACGATTAGTTTTCGCTGTGCGTTCGCGGGTGCGGGTACACCGGGCCGGCGTCCACTGCAACGGTTGATGCTCACCGGATCGCCGAATCACCGCGCTGGAGGACGGTGTCGGGCCAGTGAGCGTAATTATTCTCACACGAGAATTTTCCGCTCCCATTGTGCCAATTGTGATGGTATTTGGGGTCCCCGCGTCACCGTGCCGAAAAACTATTAAACGTCCTCGACGTCGCGGGACGTCATAGACCGCCTCGGCGGCGTTGATGCGCTGAGATCGGCCGGCCGGGTCGAGGGGTGACGGCTTCGGATCGTCTCGGCCACCGACTGTCACCTGCTA
>NZ_VYIK01000568.1 GCF_008709575.1 Mycobacterium sp. | reverse complement strand
GGGTGTGTGGATGCGGCCGGACAACCTCTCTCGTGAGCTCGACGGCGTCGTCGCCGACCAGTGTGAGTTTTTTGTCAGTCACCACTCTGACTCGTCGAGCCTGGCAGCGTCGCTCTGGGACTTGCCCCTATGGGCGGCCGAGGCGGACCGATTGCTGACGGTGCTTGACGAGGCCGAGAGTCTCGCCCAAGGGTTCATGGCTACAGCAGAGGTAATCCGACACCTGCTGCTGGATCCGTACCTGCCGGACGAGCTGCTCCCGGCGGGCTGGCCGGGTGATCGACTTCGAGAGCGTTACACCGATTTCAAGGCCAACTACTCGGAGCGTCTCCGAAAGTACATTGACGGATAGTCGGGGCCGAGACAGCTCGCGCGCCTTCGCGGGTCGAGCCTTACGCCCAATCGCCAGCTCGCTCGTCTCTACGGCGTGAAGGACAATTTCCCTTGGGAACAAGGCTGCATCACACGATGCAGTAATGTATCATTGTAGCTAAATGCGTGCCGAATCGG
>NZ_VYIK01000567.1 GCF_008709575.1 Mycobacterium sp. | reverse complement strand
GTTGGACCGCATTGGCATCTTCGAGTCGTCGATAGGGGCGCTCGAACCGATCATCGCCGCGGCTGCGCCGAGGGTCCTGGAAGCCGGTTTCGACTTCACGTTGACCCGTGCCCAGCGTGAGCAGAAGTTGCATGAGGTGCTGACGGCGATCGAAGAGCAGCGCGCCGGGCTGCAGGAGCTATCTGACGAGTCGAGTGCTCTGTTGGTGAGCAACGACGTGGACGTAGCCGGGTTGGAAGATGACCTCGTCCGGAAGGGACGTTACATCGGCCAGCACGAGCTCGCGCAACTGCTCGATGATTGGGCACGAGTCGACGGTGCTGTGGGGATCGAGTTCGCCGCAGACGGGCGGACCGCGGAATTGCGCGGCAACCCCGCGATGGCAGCACGTGTCGACGAGCTGGCCAAGTCAGCCCAGCGGACTCGTGGCGAGACCAGCGCGATCGCGATGCAACTGCGCAACGAAACCCCGATTTTGCTAGTGCTCGATCAGGAATTGGCTCGAACGGGC
>NZ_VYIK01000566.1 GCF_008709575.1 Mycobacterium sp. | reverse complement strand
GCCCGAACTCGTGCGCCCGCATTCAGGTGGCCGACATCGGCTTTAAGGGCCAGATGGTCGACGACGGCCACGGCGGCTCGGTCGAGGGCTTCCAGGTGCATCTGGGCGGCAGTCTTGGCCTGGACAGCGGCTTCGGCCGCAAGCTGCGCCAGCACAAGGTCACCAGCGACGAGCTCGGCGCCTATATCGATCGGGTGGTGCATAAATTTGTCGAGCAGCGTGAAGACGGCGAATCCTTCGCGCGGTGGGCGATGCGGGCTGACGAAGCGGAGCTGCGGTGACAATGGGAGGAAGGACGTTTACCGAGCAGGAGTTGCGCGATTTGGCCGAGCGGGGCGCCAAAGACCTCGACGGTGCCAGCGCGATCGACCTGTTGCGCTGGACCGATGAGAACTTCGGTGGCCTCGATGGTTCTTTCGACCAGGCCGCCTGCCGCTATGTGGTCGCGTCGAACATGCAGGACGCTGTGCTGGTGGATCTGGCTGCGAGAGTGCGTCCGGGCGTGCCAATCC
>NZ_VYIK01000565.1 GCF_008709575.1 Mycobacterium sp. | reverse complement strand
GTAGGGCTTCGAGCCGACCATTGATGGCTTCGGTGGGGCCGTTGGAAGCCTGACGGTCGAAGAACGCCAGGATGTCGTAGCGCCGGCGCCACAGGGTGCGGCCGAGCTGGGCCAGTTCGGCCAGTGCAGCCGGCACGCCACGACGCAGCGAGTTCATGATCTTGGTCATTCTGGCTTTGCCCCGGCGCCGGTTGTGTTCGGCGTAGGCGGCGATGATGTGCTGATAGACGCTCCAGGTCACCAACACGGCAAGGTGGTTATCGTCGTCGAAAATCGCTGTGAGCCGGGCTAGTTGGCGGCCGGAAAGCAGGGGCAGTCGGGTGCGCAGGGTGCGGCGCACCCCGTAGAGGGGATCTCCGGTGCGGCCGCGGTGCCCGCAGGTCTGTTGTTGCACGCGCTGGCGGGTCAGGTCCAACTTGATACCGTGGAGCGAGACGACATGGAAGGGATCTAGTGGTGTGTCCGTCAATTAATTGACGGTTTCTTGGTATGATTCACGTTATGAGGCGACCCG
>NZ_VYIK01000564.1 GCF_008709575.1 Mycobacterium sp. | reverse complement strand
AAGAACCAGACCCGTCTAGCGGGGGGAACTACGGTTTAGATTTAGACAGACTGTAATTCGGCGCGTAGCCGAACGGCCGCACCATTGGCGGCAACCCGGTCGCCGAGGGCGGCTTGCCCCGCCGCAACAAACTCAGGCTCGCCACGCCATGCTTCGAGCGCCGGCGACACCAGGGCCCGTCCAAACGAAAAGGTGAGCGGCCATGGAGTTTTGTGTCGCTGCATCGCTTCGAGATTGGCCGTCGCACGCTCGGGTGACTGACCGCCGGAAAGAAACGCTACGCCAGCAAGGTTGTCCGGCCAGGACTTGAGCACCAGCACCGTATGCTCGGCGATTTCCTCGGGAGAGGACTGTGGTTTATGCCCTTGGCCTTCGATTATCATGTTCGGCTTGAGCACGATCCCGGCTAAGTCCACATTCAGCAATTCGAGGTCCGTTTGAACGGCAGCGTGCACTGTGGCTGTAACGTCTGCGCAACGATCGCGGTCGTGGTCGCCGTCCATCAGTACTTCCGGCTC
>NZ_VYIK01000563.1 GCF_008709575.1 Mycobacterium sp. | reverse complement strand
AACCAGTCGCGGGTGACCGTGCTGAACCGGGCGAGCGGATCGACGGACGGGGCGGTGTTCACCTGCCCATAGTGCCAACCTTTGACGGCCGGGGGTAACAGACGCTGCCGGCCAGACGATAGATTGACCAGAGCCGAACTCGGGATAGAAGTCATGCAGAAACCACGTCAGCGGTCCGGTGGTGACCGCCTCGGGCGAGCGGATGGCGACGTGCATTCTGCCATCCGATTTGCCGTGTTGACCGCCGCGGCGGCCGTGACATTCCTGGTCGTGGCTGCGCTGTGGGTCAGCGGACCGCGTTTGGCGCGAGCAGGGCACCTGGTGGGCCTGGCAAGGAGCCGGCTGGTTTCTGTTGACCTTGATGTTGCTGACTTTGACATCGAGCGTCCCGATCGCCGGTCCGGCACTGCCCGGCTGAGCAAGCGCCGGTTCAGGGAATGGGCCGGTGACTGTCGGGATGCGTGGCGCGCCACTGGTCATCGATGCGAAGCACACGGCGACGCTCGACGACGAGCCACA
>NZ_VYIK01000562.1:242-522 GCF_008709575.1 Mycobacterium sp. | reverse complement strand
AATTCCCTTACCGGCCAGCGTGTTCATCGCGTTGCCTGCGGTCACCCAGTTGCTGACGGTATCCCCTGCATTGAACGCATCGAGCAGGTACACCGCGTGCGGACCGGCTCCCATGAACGTGACCGGGATGTCGCGGCCCATTGCAACCGAAGGGACCATCAGATTTTCGACATTCGCGGCGAAGGCCGCCGCCGTCGAGGCCGGTGCCACGAATGCCGGCCCCAGCACTCCCGTCAGCACCAGCCGCAGCAGCATTAGCCGGAACATCATCCTCGCATCT
>NZ_VYIK01000562.1:0-206 GCF_008709575.1 Mycobacterium sp. | reverse complement strand
AATAATAGCGGTCAGCGTAGACGTGTCGATCAGCAAGGTTGAAGGGCTGTCAGATGGATCCGAGTCTCGACTACGACATGAGCGACGAGCTCGAGTACGGCATGAAATGGTTCGCGTGGATCCTCAGAGGTGTCTACCCGCCGCCCGCGTATCCACCTGTATCCCCAGGTGAATAAACGGCGGCTTGCCATCGGCGCTCCTGACTA
>NZ_VYIK01000561.1 GCF_008709575.1 Mycobacterium sp. | reverse complement strand
CGAAACGGCAGCACACCGACCGGGGCTACCTGACGCACGGCCAGGTCATGGCGCTGGCTGCCGAGTGCGGGCAAGCCGGCATCGTCGTGCAGTTCCTCGCCTACACCGGTCTGCGCCGGGGGAGATGGCAGCCCTTCGGGTACAGGATTTCGACATGCTCCGGCGACGGGTATCCGTCAGCCGATCGGTCACGGAGATCAACGGCCTGGACTGGAAGACGCCGAAGACCCACGAGCGGCGTTCCGTCCCATTCCCCGCCGTGCTCGCTGGGGACCTGGCCGCGCTGATGACCGGAGAGGACCGCGATGAGCTGGTGTTTACCGACCAATGAGGCGGGATGCTAAGGAACTCTAATTGGCGGGCGCGTCTGTTCCGTCCTGCCGTCCACCGGTGCCAGGCCGCCGACGATAGGTTTCCCACCATCACACCGCACGACCTCAGGGATAGGGCAGCAGCCAGCCTCGCCGTGAGTGTGCGGGCGAACGTGAAGGCCGTGCAGCGGATGCTGGGGCACGCGAGGGC
>NZ_VYIK01000560.1 GCF_008709575.1 Mycobacterium sp. | reverse complement strand
CAGCGAGATCGTAGAACACGCTGTCAACCATCTCTTGCCTCGCTATACCGCTTCCTAGTGGTGTGTCACACAAATAATTAACCATTTGTTCGGTATCATGTGGTGATGAGTGCGTCACCAGCAGCGGCCCTGTCGATGACACCGGATCAGCGTGAGACTTTGGAAACTCTGGCGCGGTCTCAGGCGGCGCCGCATCGGCAGGTTCTGCGCGCGAGGGCGTTGCTGATGGCTGCCGATGGCGAGGCCAACACTCGGATCGCCGAGGAAATCGGCGTGACGCCGGTGACGGTGCGCGGCTGGCGTAAGCGATTCAGCGAGGATGGCCTGGCCAAGCTGGGACAGGTGCGCAAGGGGCGGGGCCGCAAACCGACGATCACCGGTGAGCAGATCGCCCAGATCGTGCGGTTGAGCACCGAGGAGACTCCGCCGGGCCACACGCATTGGTCATGTCGCACGATGGCCAAGCATGTGGGTGTGAGTCATTCGTCAGTGCAACGTATTTGGTCCGACCTAGGCATCAAGCC
>NZ_VYIK01000055.1 GCF_008709575.1 Mycobacterium sp. | reverse complement strand
GCGACGAAAGCGTTCCCCGAAGGTCCGGCCATGAAGGAGGGTAGAGCTATCAGCGTCGTCGACCACCGCCCCAAACGTGGTGAACTGCGCATCTACCTGGGCGCGGCGCCCGGTGTCGGCAAGACCTACGCCATGCTCGGCGAAGCGCACCGGCGACTGGAACGCGGCACCGACCTGGTGGCCGCCGTGGTGGAGACCCACGGCCGGCGCAAAACCGCGGAGTTGCTTGCCGGCATCGAGATGGTGCCGCCGCGCTACATCGAGTATCGCGGCGCCCGCTTCGCCGAACTCGATGTGGACGCGGTGCTCAAACGGCGCCCGCAAGTGGTGCTCGTCGACGAGCTGGCCCACACCAACGCACCCGGCAGCAAAAACCACAAACGCTGGCAAGACGTCGAGGAGCTGCTGGATGCCGGCATCACGGTGATCTCCACGGTCAACGTGCAACATCTGGAAAGCCTCAACGACGTCATCACCCAGATCACCGGCATCGAACAGCAGGAGACCCTGCCGGACTCCGTCGTGCGCCAAGCCTCGCAGATCGAACTCATCGACATCACGCCGGAAGCGCTGCGGCGCCGGCTGTCCCATGGCAACGTCTACGCTCCGGACAAAATCGACGCCGCGCTGTCGAACTATTTCCGCAGCGGAAATTTGACCGCGCTCAGGGAATTGGCGCTGCTGTGGCTGGCCGACCAGGTGGACGCCGCGCTGGCCAAGTACCGGGCGGAAAAAAAGATCACCGACACCTGGGAAGCGCGCGAGCGAGTCGTGGTCGCGGTGACCGGCGGCCCGGAATCGGAGACGTTGGTACGGCGGGCATCCCGGATAGCGTCGAAGGCCAGCGCGGAGCTGATGGTGGTGCACGTCCTGCGCGGAGACGGACTGGCCGGCGTGTCGGCCGCCCGGATGAGCAAGATCCGCGAACTGGCGGCAAGCCTCGACGCCTCGCTGCACACCGTCGTCGGTGACGACGTGGCCGGCGCGCTTTTGGATTTCGCCCGCCAGATGAACGCCACGCAGCTGGTCATCGGAACCTCGCGCCGCTCACGATGGACCCGCATCTTCGACGAAGGTATCGGTTCCGCCGTAGTGCAACGGTCCGGCAAGATCGACGTGCACATCGTCACCCACGAAGAAGCGACGCGCCGCCGGCGCCGGACATTGTCGGTTCGGCAACGACGCGTCCTGCCGTGGCTCGCGGCACTGGTCACCCCGTCGGTGATCTGCGCTCTGACGCTGGCCTGGCTGGACGACAACCTGGGCACCAGCGGGGCAAGCGCACTGTTCTTCGTGGGCGTACTCCTGGTCGCCCTGCTCGGCGGCATTGTCCCCGCGGTCGTTTCGGCGGTGCTGTCCGGCCTGCTGCTGAACTGGTTTCTGACAGACCCGCGGCACACCTTCACGATCGCCGATCCCGGCAACGCCGTCACCGAGCTGGTGTTGCTGGTGGTGGCGGTCGCGGTCGCGGTGCTCGTCGACGACGCCACCAAACGTGCCCGCGAAGCCGGCAGCGCCGCCCGGGAGGCGGAACTGCTGACCCTGTTCGCCGGTTCGGTGCTGCGCGGGGCGGATCTCGAGACGCTTCTCGAGCGGGTTCGCGAGGCGTACTCTCAGCGAGCCGTCAGCATGCTGCGCGAACACAACACCGACGAGCGGGTCACCCCCAAAAGCTACATCGTCGCCGCAGTAGGTGAGGACCCCTGCCAGACAATCGATTCCGCTGATACCGCGATCGAGGTCGGCGACGACGAGTTCTGGATGCTGCTGGCCGGCAAGAAGCTCACAACGCGTGACCGCCGGGTGCTGACCGCCGTCGCCACCCAGGCCGCAGGTCTGGTCAGGCAACGTGAGCTCACCGAGGAAGCCGGCAAGGCCGAGGCGATTGAGCAGGCCGATAAACTGCGCCGCGCGTTGCTGTCGGCGGTCAGCCACGATCTGCGGACCCCGTTGGCGGCCGCCAAAGTGGCGGTGTCGAGCCTGCGCTCCGAGGACGTTGCCTTTTCGCCGCAAGACACCGCCGAATTGCTGGCCACCATCGAAGAATCCATCGACCAGCTCACCGGCCTGGTCGGTAACCTGCTCGATTCGTCGAGGTTGGCCGCGGGCGTGATCCGCCCGGAGCTGCGCCGGGTGTACCTCGAGGAGACCGTGCAACGCGCCCTGGTGAGTATCGGCAAGGGCGCCACCGGATTCGCCCGATCCGGTGTCGACCGGGTCAAGGTCGACGTCGGCGCCACGGTGGCGATGGCCGATGCGGGGCTGCTCGAACGGGTCCTGGCCAACCTGATCGACAATGCGCTGCGCTATGCGCCCAACAGCATTGTGCGCGTCAACGCGGGGCAAGTGGCGGATCGGGTTCTGATCAACGTCATCGACGAGGGCCCCGGTATCCCCCGCGGCAGCGAGGAACTGCTTTTCGAGCCCTTCCAGCGCTTGGGGGATCACGACACCACGGCCGGTGTGGGCCTGGGCTTGTCGGTGGCGCGGGGTTTCGTCGAGGCGATGGGCGGCACGATCTCGGCGACCGACACCCCGGGCGGAGGACTCACCGTCGTTGTGGAACTCGCTGCCGCGGTGCCGACGCGCCCCGGTGGGCAGGATCCCCGTCCGCGGGTGGGGAAAGCGGCGCTCAGTGACTAGGGTGCTGGTCGTCGACGACGAGCCGCACATCCTGCGGGCGCTGAAGATCAACCTGACAGTGCGTGGCTACGAGGTCGTCACTGCCGCCACCGGAGCGAGTGCGTTACGGGCGGCCGCCGAGCACCGCCCCGACGTGGTGGTCCTCGACCTCGGACTGCCCGACGTCTCGGGCATCGAGGTGCTGGGTGGACTGCGTGGCTGGCTGACGGCTCCGGTAATCGTGCTCTCGGCCCGCACCGACTCCTCGGACAAAGTCGAGGCACTCGACGCCGGTGCCGACGACTATGTGACGAAGCCGTTCGGGATGGACGAATTCCTCGCTCGCCTGCGGGCCGCGGTGCGCCGCGGTGCAACCGCCGCCGAAACCGACCAGCCGGTGATCGAAACCTCCTCGTTCACCGTCGATCTGGCTGCCAAAAAGGTCGTCAAGAACGGCCTCGAAGTGCACCTGACGCCGACGGAATGGGGCATGCTGGAGATGCTGGCCAAAAACCGCGGCAAGCTGGTTGGCCGCGAGGAGCTGCTCAAGGAGGTGTGGGGGCCGGCGTATGCCAAGGAGACGCACTATCTGCGGGTGTATTTGGCGCAGTTGCGGCGCAAACTCGAAGACGACCCGTCACACCCGAGGCACCTGCTGACCGAGGCCGGCATGGGTTACCGCTTCGAGATGTGATGGGCTGCTGTGCTCAGGTGGCGATCGAGAGTGCGATGCCGTCGAGAATGTCGTGTTCGCTGACGGTGAGCTCCTCGATGTGGGCCCGTTCGCGCAACGCCAACGCCAGCTCTTGGACCACGATCGCCCCACCACCGATCACGTCGGCCCGGCCCGGGTGCATCGGTCCCAACGCCGCGCGCTGGGCGCACGTCATACCGATCAATTCGTCGCACACCTTCAGCAGCCGCTCGGTGTCCACCCGGGACAGATGCACGGCCGCCGAATCGTAGCTCGCCATGCCCTGGGCCAGCGCCGCAAGCGTCGTCATCGTCCCGGCCACACCCACCCAGGTGCGGGCCCGCGCCACGGGCACCGCGCGCAGGCCCGCGCTTAGCCGCTCACGCACCAGGTCTCGGCCCGCAGCCACCTCGGCCGGCGTCGGTGGATCCGAGTGCAGGCAGCGTTCGGTCACCCGCACACAGCCGATATCCGCGGAGAAGCAGGCGCTCACCTCCGACTCGCCGAGAACGATCTCGGTCGACCCGCCGCCCACATCAACAACTAGGAAAGGTGCTGCAGCACGGTCTAATTCGTCCACTGCACCCCGAAAGGACAGCTCGGCTTCCTGGGCGCCGCTGATCACTTCGGCCCGCACGCCCGCCACGTCGAGGGTCATCGCGAAAAAGTCGTCCCGATTGGCGGCGTCGCGGGCGGCCGAGGTGGCGACCATCCGCACCCGCTCGACGCCGTGCGCGGTGCCCAGGGCAGCATAGTCGGCCAGCGCGGCCCGGGTCCGGTCCAGCGCCTCGGCCGAGAGCCGGCCGGTGGCGTCGACGCCCTCGCCCAGCCGCACGATCCGCATCTCCCGGTGCACGTCGTGCAGCCGGCCGTCGACCAGGTCGGCGATCAGCAGCCGAATCGAGTTGGTACCGCAGTCAATTGCCGCGACCCTCATGCCCACTGCTCCCGCACCACAATGCCGGCCATCGAGGGCTCTCCGGCGAGCACCGCAAGCGCTTCGTCGCCGAGCGGGTTGACCCCGGGCCCCTTGGCCAGCGAGTGGGCGATCAGCGCGTGCAGGCACTTGACCCGGTCGGGCATGCCGCCCGCGGAGACCGTCGAGCCCAACGGCTCGATCGCGTCGCGTTCGGCCAGATACGACTCGTGGGCCCGCCGGTAGGCGGCGGCCAGCGCAGGCTCGCGGCGCAGCCGCTGCGTCATCTGCGCCATCATGCCCGATGACTCCAGCCGGCTCGCCGCCGCGGTCAGCACCGGATGCGTCAGGTAGTACAACGTCGGAAACGGTGTCCCATCGGACAGTTTCGGTGCGGTCTTCACCACGGCGGGTTCACCGTTGGGACAACGGTAGGAGATCTCGATCACTCCGCGCGGCCGACGGCCCAGCTGCCGGGCCAGCGCGTCGAGGTCATCCGGGTCAACCACCGTGACTATCCGGGGGCGCGGGTGCGGGCGCACCATGCGGAGCATCGGCGATGGTGTGCCACAGCGCGGTGTACCACGGCTGGCTGCCCGCCGCGGTCGGCGCCGGTGACCCGGGCCGCGCCGGAACCGCAGCCGTCGCCGGCAGCTGCACTTGGTAGGGGATCTCGCCGGGCCGCACGAAGCCGAGGCGCTCGCGGGCCTGCGCGGCGATATACGCCGGATCGGCCAGCCTGGCCTTCTGCTGTTCGAGCTCGGCGATCTGACGCCGCAGCGCGGCCTCGGCAGCGGCCAACTGCTTCATCTCGGTGCGCTGACCGAAATAGGTGCGGACCGGGCCGGCGACGGTCAGTGTCAGAACGCACACCACCGCGGCCAGGATCGCCGCCCTCCGCGCGGTCAGGCCCAGCCGCTGATCGGATCGCAACTCGGCCGACGCGGCGATCGCGCGTTTGACCGTGCGCACCGACATCGCCCGTGACCCGTGCGGCCTGCGGCGCGGGGCCGGCGACTTGCGCGGCCGGTTCGGCCCGAAATCACCGGCCTTGCCCGGCTTTCCCCGTCGCGGTGCCGGTGTGCGCCGCTTCGGGTCGGGCCGTTTCGCGTCGGGCATCACAGATTCGGCCGGCTACTTGGCATCCGGGGCGTAGCGGGGGAAGGCCAGATCGCCGGCATAGCGTGCGGCGTCGCCGAGCGCTTCCTCGATCCGCAGCAGTTGATTGTATTTGGCGACCCGCTCACTGCGCGCCGGTGCACCGGTCTTGATCTGCCCACAGCCGATGGCCACAGCCAGATCGGCGATCGTGGTGTCCTCGGTCTCACCGCTGCGGTGACTCACCATCGTGCGGTATCCGCTGTGATGGGCCAGCGCCACCGCGTCGAGAGTTTCGGTCAAGGTTCCGATCTGGTTGACCTTGACCAGCAACGCATTAGCCGCACCCTTGTCGATCCCCTCTTCGAGCCGTTCGGGGTTGGTGACGAACAGGTCGTCACCGACGATCTGCACCCGGTCCCCGAGCGCCGTCGTCAACGCCACCCAGCCGTCCCAATCATCTTCGGCCAGCGGGTCTTCGATGGAGACCAACGGATAGCAATCCAGCAGCTCGGCGTAGAACTGCGTCATCTGATCCGCGCTGAGCGTCTTGTTCTCGAACGCGTAACCACCACTGTCGGTGTAAAACTCGGTGGCCGCCGCATCCAGGGCGAGCGCCACGTCGGTGCCGAGAGCTAAACCGGCCGATTCGACGGCCAGGCCGATGACGTCCAGCGCCGCCTTGGTGCCCGGCACGTCGGGGGCAAAGCCGCCCTCGTCGCCCAATCCGGTGCTCAGGCCCTGCTTTTTCAGCTGCGCCTTGAGCGCGTGGTAGACCTCGGCGCCCCACCGCAGGGCCTCCGAGAAGCTCGGCGCCCCGATCGGGGCCACCATGAATTCCTGGACGTCGACACCGGTGTCGGCATGCACGCCACCATTGAGGATGTTCATCATCGGCACCGGCAGAATGTGTGCGTTGGGTCCACCGACATAACGGAACAGCGGCAGCCCGGCGGAATCGGCCGCCGCCTTGGCCACTGCCAGCGACACGCCGAGAATCGCGTTGGCGCCCAGCCGGGATTTGTCCGGTGTGCCGTCGAGGTCCACCAGTGCCTGGTCGACCAGCCGCTGGTCGTCGGCCGCCAGCCCGATGACGGCCGGCGCGATGTCGTCGAGCACCGCCGTCACCGCCTTCTTCACGCCCTTGCCGCCGTACCGGTCGCCGCCGTCGCGCAGCTCGACGGCCTCGTGCTCACCGGTCGACGCCCCGGAGGGCACCGCCGCGCGCGCGAACGTGGCGTCGCTGAGTGCGACCTCGACCTCGACGGTCGGGTTACCGCGGGAATCGAGGATCTCGCGGGCCCCGACCTGCTCGATGATGGGCACTGATTCTCCTTGCGTCGTCTCATCGGGTGCGCTCTTAGCCTAGACGCGGCTCACAGCGGGTGACCCGCAGCATAGGCGGTGGCCCAGTCCCGCACCGCGCGGGCGTAAGGCTGGGAATTGTTGTAGGCTCGCAGCGCGGTGATCCAGCCCCGCGGGGTAGCCAAATCCTTTCCGCGCCAACACAAATAGCCCGCAGCCGACAATGCGGCGTCGTCGATGTTGTCCACGCTGACGATGTTGTCGTTGTTGGCGTCCACCCCGTAGAGCCGCCACGTCTCGGGAATGAACTGCATCGGTCCCATGGCGCGGTCTGCGGCGGAGTCCCCGTCCAGGCCGCCCCCGTCAGTGTCGACAATGCGCAAGGTGCCGCCGGTGCCGTCGAGCCGGACCCCGCGAATAGGTGGACGAACATCCCCGTTGGGTAGCACTTTCGCGTGGCGATAGGTGCCGTGGTGGCTTTCGACCTCGCCGATGGCGGCCAACGTCGTCCAGGACAGATGACAGCGCGGATTCTCGACCTCGGCGACCCGCGCGGCGTAGCCGTACGCCTCCAAGGCGATGACCGGAATTTCCAGCTTCGGGGCACGCCGGGCCGCCCAGGCATACAGCTGGTCTGCGGGCCGTCCCCGGGCATGGGTGTCGACCGGCGGCACCGGATCCCCGGCGGGCGGGGGCACACCCTTGGGGATGGGCGTACCCAACTGCCAGGTACAACTCGACGCCAGCAGCAGCGCGGTCGCCCCCACGACGGCAACCGCCCGCACCCAACGTACCGGCGACACAGAACTCCCTTGAGCGTCTTCTCCGACCGCAGCCGTTACCCGACCATGGTCCCACGGGAAACGGCCACATTGCCCTGAAATGTGCGTGGTATCTGCGGTATACCCGCCTCGTCGGGGTTTCATGCCGCCACTCAACAGCCACCGGCGTCACCGGCGGCGGCCGGCACCGCGGCCGGCCAGTGCGCGCGCCACTCGGCCTCGCTGATCGTCCCCAGCGGCGCCGCATCCACTCCTGCGCGGCCGTCGGCTCCGCGCCGCCCGGCGGCAATCGCCTGCTCGGCGCCGCGGATCGTGTCCATCAGTTCCAAAACAGCTGTCCGCAAACCTGTTTCAGCGTCGACTTCTGCCGTTATGGTGATCGAGGTGATCTTGGCCGGTATCAGATCGGCCGGGACGCCGGCCTGGGTGGCACGCGCAATCACTTTCTGGGCCAGCGCCAAAGCCGGCTGGGCAGTGGGCACGCCATCCATCGATGATTTTCGTGGCGTCGCCTGCTTTTCCAGCGCTTTGCGCTCGTTCCACTGCGCCAGTTGGTCGGCAAGCGAAATCTTCTCTCCGGCAAGGACACCGGTTGCGCGATTACTGAGCTTGCCCAGCAGCGTATCGGCGACGTCGTCGATGGTGAACGGGTTCACCGGCGCGTCCTCGGCGATGCGGGCGTGGAAGAGCACCTGCAGCAGCACATCGCCGAGTTCCTCGCGCAGCTCGTCGGCGTTGCCGCCGCGGACCGCGTCGAAAAGTTCGTAGGTTTCCTCCAACAAGAACCGGCGCAGCGAGTCGTGGGTCTGCCGGCTTTCCCAGGGCCCGGCGACCCGCAGGGTGTCCATCATCGCCACCGCGTCGATCAGCCGCTCGCCGCGTCGCGGGTCGGGTGCGCAGATCAGCCGGTCGCCGGCGGCCAACCGCGCGCTGACCGCCGGGTGGGTGCGGTCGGAAGACAACAGGACCGGGGCATCCTCGCCGGCGTGCACCGGGCGCGCGGCCGGCAGCGACCAGGGCACCGCGACCGGCATCTCCTCGGTGTAGGCCACCTCGCCGACCAACAGGCCGACCGCCTCCACCGGGACCAACGACGGGCGGCGGGCGTCGACCAAGACGACGGTCATTGTGCTTGCCGCTCGCCGTTCGCGCTGACAGTCACCGCAAGCCCGCCTCCCACCAGGGCGGTGACCAGCTCCGAGACCATAGCGACCAGTTCGAGATCCCGGATCCGGGCTGCCCCGAGGCCACCGGAGCGCGGAATCGGCACGTGCACGGTCGCCGTGGTGGCGCGGTAGCGGGCGCCGGGATACAGCCGCGCCAGGCGCACCTGAGCGGAGTCCGGCAGCGTCAGCGGCGAGAGCCGCAGCGCGGATTCCGGGGCGGTGCTCACGTCGGTGATCCCGGCCGCACGGCACAGCAACCGCAGCCGGGCCACCGCCATCAACCGCTGAACCGGCTCGGGCAGCGGGCCGTAGCGGTCGGTCAACTCCGCCGCGACGGCGGCGACGTCGTCATCGCAGGCGGCAGCGGCCAACCGCCGATAGGCCTCCAGGCGCAGCCGGTCACTGGGGATGTAGTCCGGCGGCAGGTGCGCATCCACCGGCAAGTCGATGCGCACCTCCTTGGCTTCCCCGACCCCGGTGACGGTCTGTCCGTCGGCGGCCGCCCGGTACGCTTCCAGGGCCTCGCCGACCAACCGCACATACAGGTCGAAACCGACCCCGGCGACGTGGCCGGACTGCTCCACACCCAGCACGTTGCCGGCGCCGCGGATCTCCAGATCTTTCATCGCCACCGCCATGCCCGCACCCAGCTCGCTGTTCTGGGCGATCGTGGCCAACCGGTCGTGGGCGGTCTCGGTCAGCGGCAGGTGCGGCGGGTACAGGAAATAGGCGTACCCGCGTTCCCGGCTGCGCCCGACCCGGCCGCGCAGCTGGTGCAGCTGGGCGAGCCCGAAGGTGTCGGCGCGTTCGACGATCAGCGTGTTGGCGTTGGCGATGTCGAGACCGGTCTCCACGATCGTCGTGCACACCAGCACGTCGTAGTCGCGGTTCCAGAACCCCGCCACGGTGCGTTCGAGCAGCTCCTCGGGCATCTGCCCGTGCGCAACACCCACCCGGGCCTCGGGCACCAGAGCCCGTACCCGCGCGGCGGCCGCGTCGATCGAGCTGACCCGGTTGTGCACGTAGAAGGCCTGCCCGTCGCGCAGCAGCTCGCGGCGCAGCGCCGCGGCGATCTGCTTGTCGTCCTGCGGACCGACGTAGGTCAGCACCGGGTGGCGGTCTTCGGGCGGGGTCAGGATCGTCGACATCTCCCGGATGCCGGCCAGGCTCATCTCCAGGGTGCGCGGAATCGGGGTGGCACTCATGGTCAGCACGTCGACGTGGGTGCGCAGCGCCTTGATGTGTTCCTTGTGCTCGACGCCGAACCGCTGCTCCTCGTCGACGATGACCAGGCCGAGATCTTTCCACACCACCCCGGTCTGCAGCAGCCGGTGGGTGCCGATCACGATGTCGACGCTGCCGTCGGCCAGCCCGTGCAGCACCGCGCGGGACTCGGCGGCGTCGGTGAACCGCGACAGCGCCTTGACGGTGACCGGGAACCCCGACATCCGCTGCGTGAAGGTCTGCAGATGCTGGTCGGCCAGCAGCGTGGTGGGCACCAGCACCGCGACCTGCTTGCCGTCCTGCACCGCCTTGAACGCCGCCCGCACCGCGATCTCGGTCTTGCCGTAGCCGACGTCGCCGCAGATCACCCGGTCCATCGGCACCGGTTTTTCCATGTCGGCCTTGACCTCGCTGATCGCGGTGAGCTGGTCGACGGTCTCGGTGAACCCGAACGCGTCCTCCATCTCGGCCTGCCAGGGCGTGTCCGGGCTGAACGCGTGCCCCGGCGCGGCCTGTCGCTTGGCATACAGCGCCACCAGCTCCCCGGCGATCTCGCGGACGGCTTTGCGCGCCTTGGTCTTGGTGTTGGCCCAGTCGCTGCCGCCCAGCCTCGACAGCGCCGGCGCCGGCCCGCCGACGTAGCGCGACAACTGGTGCAGCGAATCCATCGGGACGTACAACTTGTCGGAGCCGGCGCCCCGCTTGCTCGAGGCGTACTCCAGCACCAGGTATTCACGCCGGGCCCCGCCGACGGTGCGTTCGGTCATCTCCACGAAGCGCCCGATGCCGTGCTGGTCGTGGACCACCAAGTCACCGGCGGTCAGCGCCAGCGGGTCGACGGTGTTGCGCCGCTTGGCCGCCAGCCGCCTGCCGTCGCCGGCGCTCACCCGGTTGCCGGTCAGGTCGGTTTCGGTGATGACGACCAGATCGGCGCCCGGTACGACGACGCCGTCGCGCAGCGGGCCCTTGAGCACCCCCACGACCCCGGCTCGGGGTGTCGCTTCGGGCTCTAGCATCGTTGCCGGCACGTCGGATTCGGTGAGCTGCTCGACCACGCGGTGCGCGATCCCGGTGCCGGGCGCCACGACCGCCGCATACCCGCCGGCGGCCACGTGCCCGCGCAGCATCGCAAAGATCGCGTCGATGTCGTGCTGGTGGCCGCGAGCCGACGGCGCCGCCCGGATGTCGAGTTCGACCGCCGACTCGTCGGAGAGCTGGCTCAGCGTCCACCACGGGTGCCCGGCCGCGCGGGCCGCGGCGCGCACCTCGTCGAGTGCGCACAACCCCGACCCGCCCAGCGCCTCGACGTCGATCGGCGCCCAGTTCGCGCCGCCGCCGGTGGCGGCGGCCGACCAGGACGCCTCGAGGAACTCCCGGCCGGTCCTGATCAGCTCGGCGGCGCGGGTGCGGACTTTTTCCGGGTCGCAGACCAGCACCGGGGTGTGGGCGGGCAGCTGGTCGGTCAGCAGCGCCGACTCGCCGGGACACAGCAAAGATGCGAGCGCCTCCATCCCGTCGACGGGGATGCCCGCGGCGAGTTTGGCCAGCATGTCGGCGATGCTGCCGCCGGGGGGTTGCCGGCTGCTGAGCTCGGCCGCCCGGGCGCGCACCTCGTCGGTCAGCAGCAGCTCGCGGCAGGCCACGGCGACCAGCTGCGCCACGGAGATCTCGGGAATGGATCGCTGGTCGGCCACCGAGAACATCCGGATCTCACTGACCTCGTCGCCCCAGAACTCCACCCGCAGCGGGTGCTCGGCGGTCGGCGGGAAGACGTCCAGGATGCCGCCCCGCACCGCGAAATCGCCGCGCCGGCCGACCATGTCCACCCGGGTGTAGGCCAGCTCGACCAGCCGGGCTATGACATCGTCGAAGGCGACCTCGTCGCCGACGGCGATCGTCAGCGGTTCCAGCCGGCCCAGCTGCGGGCTCATCGGCTGCAGCAGCGAGCGCACCGCGGTGACGACCACCCGCAGCGGCGGGCCCAGCCCGGCTCGGTCGGTGTCGGGGACGGGCCGGGCCAGCCGACGCAGCACCGTCAGCCGGGCGCCGACGGTGTCCACGCCGGGCGAGAGCCGTTCGTGGGGCAGCGTTTCCCAGGACGGGAACAACGCCGCCGCCGCGCCGAAAACACCCTGCAATTCGGCCGTCAGATCCTCGGCCTCGCGGCCGGTGGCGGTGACCACCAGCAGCGGACCCTGGCGCGCCAGGGCACTGGCCACCCACGGCCGTGCGGCGGCCGGTCCGACCAACGTCAGCTCGGCCGGCCGATCGGCGGCGCGCTCGATGAGTTGGGCGAACGTCGGTGCGCGAAGCGCCAACTCAACCAGCCCCGCGATCGGGGCTTCGGTTAGGGCTAGCCCCGCTGCGGTCATGATGGCGCCATTCTAGGATGCCTAGGTGCATCGACCTGAGGTCGTGCTGATTCGAAAAATTGTCTCGCGTCACGAAAAAGCCTGAGAAAGCCACGAAAACGCGTGATTGGAGCGGCCTGATGCCGAACAAAGCCGTGATCAGCCTCACCACCGGACTCGAAGACCAGGAGAAGGTGGCCGTGGCCTTCTTGGTGGCGATCGGCGCCGCCGAATCCGGGCGCCCGACACTGATGTTCCTGGCCAAGGAGGCGGTCCGGCTCGCCGTCGACGGCGTGGCTGTGGGCGTCGCCTGCGACGGCTGCCCGCCGTTGGCCGACTTGCTCACGCGTTACGCAGCCGCCGGCGGTCGGTACTACGTGTGCTCGATCTGCTTCGAATCGAAAAAACTCGACCCGAACTCGCTTGTCCCCAACGCCGAGCTGGCGGGCACCATACCGTTGTGGCAATGGATCGGCGACGAGCCCGCGACGACCTTCAGCTACTGACCGGGCCGGCCGCGGAGCGAAGCCGGCCGCCCTATTCGTCTTGCAGGTGCGGATCGGCTTCCAGATGGGTCAGACCATTCCAGACCAGGTTGACCAGGTGAGCGGCGACGACTTCCTTCTTGGGTTCGCGGGCGTCGAGCCACCACTGCGCAGTCATCGACACCGAGCCCACCAATGCCTGGGCGTAGAGCGGCGCCAGCTCGGGATCCAGGCCGCGCCGGGCGAAGTCGCCGGCCAGGATCGAGCTGACCTGGCTCACGGCGTCGTTGAGCAGGCTGGAGTAGGTGCCCGAGCTGATCGACGCCGGCGAGTCGCGGATCATGATCCGAAATCCGTCGGTGCGTTCTTCGACGTAGGTCAGCAGCGCCAGCGCCACCCGCTCGACGCGGACCCGGGACCGGTTGTTGGTCAGCGACGAGGTGATCCCGTCCAGCAGCGCCGACATCTCCCGGTCGACGACGACCGCATACAGGCCTTCTTTGCCGCCGAAGTGTTCATAGACGACCGGCTTGGACACCTTCGCGCGCTGGGCGATCTCTTCGATCGAGGTGCCGTCGTAGCCGCGCTCGGCAAACAGCGACCGGGCGATGTCGATGAGCTGGTGGCGGCGTTCGCTGCCGGTCATCCGGGGCCGTGGCGCGCGTGCTTCCCGGCCCGGCTCGTGGTCGGACACCTGGTCCGGTTCCCGGTCCGGTTCGCTGTCTGGCGCAGGCACGACTGTCAGCCTATCGGCTTGCACTAGAGTCGGGGCTGCCATCGATCCGTCGTGGTGTAATCGGCAGCACATCAGATTTTGGTTCTGAGAGTTCAGGTTCGAGTCCTGGCGACGGAGCCGGGCCCGCTTTGCCGCAAGCGTGCAGCTAATGCCACGCTTAACGGCGTGTCGGTGACAGCCGCGCACACCGGCGGCCAGGAGGTGCGAGAGATGACAGCTCACCGAGAAGCGGCGGTCCTGGTGCTGGCGGCGGGGACCGGGACCCGGATGCGCTCGGACACCCCCAAAGTGCTGCATACCCTGGGTGGGCGCAGCATGCTGGCGCATGGGCTGCACGCCATCGCCAAGGTCGCACCGCAATATCTGGTCGTGGTGCTGGGGCAAAACCGTGAGCGCATCACGCCGGTCGTGGCCGACCTGGCCGAGACATTGGGACGTCGGATCGACGTGGCGATCCAGGATCAGCAACTCGGCACCGGGCACGCGGTGTCCTGCGGCCTTGGTGCGTTGCCCGAGGACTTCGACGGGGTCGTCGTGGTGACCTCCGGCGACATCCCGCTGCTCGACGCCGAGACGCTGGCCGACCTGATCACCGCGCACAGCGCGGCGCCCGCGGCCGTCACCGTGTTGACGACGACGTTGACCGACCCGACCGGCTACGGACGGATCCTGCGCACCCAGGACCACGAGGTGATCGCGATCGTCGAGCAGGCCGACGCGACACCGTCGCAGCAGGCGATCTGCGAGGTCAACGCCGGGGTGTACGCCTTCGACGTCGCCCCGCTGCGCTCAGCGCTGCACCGGCTGTCCGCCGACAATGCCCAGCAGGAGCTCTACCTGACCGACGTGGTGTCCATCCTCCGGCAGGACGGACAGACCGTGCACGCCCGCCACGTCGACGACAGCGCCGTGGTGGCCGGCGTCAACGACCGGGTCCAGCTGGCCGAGCTGGCCGCCGAGCTCAACCGCCGGATCGTCGCCGCCCACCAGCGGGCCGGCGTCACCATCGTCGACCCGGCCACGACCTGGATCGACGTCGACGTCACCATCGGCCGCGACACGGTCGTGGCGCCCGGCACCCAGTTGCTGGGCGGCACCCGCATCGGCGGGCGGTGCACGATCGGCCCGGACACCACCTTGACCGACGTCACCGTCGGCGACGACGCGTCGGTGGTGCGCACCCACGCCATCTCGGCCTCGATCGGTGACGGCGCCTCGGTCGGCCCGTTCACCTACCTGCGGCCGGGCACCGTCCTGGGCGCCGACGGCAAGCTGGGCGCGTTCGTCGAGACCAAGAACTCCACGATCGGCGCGGGCACCAAGGTGCCGCACCTGACCTATGTCGGCGACGCCGACATCGGTGAGCACAGCAACATCGGCGCCTCCAGTGTCTTCGTCAACTACGACGGCGAATCCAAGCAGCGCACCCGGATCGGCTCGCACGTGCGCACCGGCTCGGACACCATGTTCGTCGCCCCGGTGACCGTCGGCGACGGCGCCTACACCGGGGCCGGCACCGTGGTGCGCAGCGACGTGCCGCCCGGGGCGCTGGCCGTGTCGGCGGGTCCGCAACGCAATATCGAGAACTGGGTGCAGCGCAAGCGGCCGGGCAGCGCCGCCGCGCGGGCCGCCGCCAAAGCCAACGCCGCCGCCGAGCCGGATACGATCCGCCCCGGTGAGAAGGCCTAGAATTTTGAGCCGGGCCATCAGGCCACCTCTCGATTCGAACGGCAGGGGCAGCACGTGAGCCGCGACTGGAGCGACAACCGCAAAAACCTGATGCTCTTCTCGGGTCGTGCGCATCCCGAGCTGGCTGAACAGGTCGCCAAGGAACTCGACGTCCACATCACCGAGCAGACCGCGCGGGATTTCGCCAACGGGGAGATCTTCGTGCGGTTCCACGAATCGGTGCGGGGCTGCGACGCGTTCGTGCTGCAGTCGCACCCGGATCCGTTGAACAAGTGGCTGATGGAACAACTGATCATGCTCGACGCGCTCAAACGCGGCAGCGCCAAGCGGATCACCGCGGTCTTGCCGTTCTACCCCTACGCCCGGCAGGACAAAAAACACCGCGGCCGCGAACCGATCTCCGCGCGCCTGGTCGCCGACCTGCTCAAGACCGCCGGTGCCGACCGGATCGTCACGGTCGACCTGCACACCGACCAGGTCCAGGGCTTTTTCGACGGTCCCGTCGACCACATGCGCGCGCAGAACCTGCTGACCGGCTACCTCAAGGACAACTACCCCGGCCACGACATGGCGGTGGTCTCCCCTGATTCCGGCCGGGTGCGCGTCGCCGAGAAGTGGGCCGACGCGTTGGGTGGCGTTCCGCTGGCCTTCATCCACAAGACCCGGGACCCGCAGGTACCAAACCACGTCAAGTCCAACCGTGTCGTCGGCGAAGTCAGCGGCAAGACCTGCATTCTCATCGACGACATGATCGACACCGGCGGCACCATCGCCGCCGCGGTGCCCCTACTGAAGGAGGCCGGCGCCGGCGACGTGGTCGTCGCCGCCACCCACGGGGTGCTGTCCGACCCCGCTCCCACGACGCTGGCCGAGTGCGGCGCCCGCGAAGTGATCGTCACCAACACGCTCCCGATCGGCGAGACCAAACGTTTCAACCAGCTCACGGTGTTGTCGATCGCGCCGTTGCTGGCCAGCACGATCCGTGCTGTCTTCGAAAACGGCTCGGTCACCGGTCTTTTCGACGGGAACGCCTAGTTGGTCGACGTCCGCGCCGCGCTATGAGGCGGCTGGTTGGCGCAGCCGGCGCGGCAGCCGCGCTGACACTGGCCGGCTGCGGGCCCGACACTCCCGACTACCAGTCGATCTGGACGACAACGACACCGAGCACCACCGCCACCACCCCGCACGAGCGGCCGGTGCCGTTTTCGCAGTATCTGGACAGTGCCGGCATCGGTGTGCAGCAGGTGGCACTGGACTCGCTGGCCGGCCTGCGGGTGTCGATGCCGACACCACCGGGCTGGACCAGGCACACCAGCCCCAATCTCAGCCCGATGACCGAGGTCATCGCCAAGAACGACACCTATCCCACGGCCATGCTCATGGCGTTCAAGCTCAACGGCGACTTCGATCCGGCCGAAGTGGTCAAGCACGCCAACGACGACGCCGTGCTGGCCGAGAACTTCAAACAGCTAGACGCCTCGAACGCCGACTTCCACGGCTTCCCGTCGTCGATGATCCAGGGCAGCTATGACCTGGGCGGAACACGGTTGCGCAGCTACAACCGGGTCGTCTTCGCCACCGGCGGCCCGCCGGAGCACCAGCGCTACCTGGTGCAGCTCGCCATCACCAGCCTGGCCGACCAGGCCGTCACCCAGGCCGGCGACATCGAAATGATCATCAACGGGTTCACCGTCGCCAGATTTCCGCCCTGAGGGGCCGATGCGCTACCCTAACCGGGCGTCACGGCGAGGGCGGCCCGCACCGGGCCGCCGTCATCGACGGGGACCGCGAGGGTTGTCGCGATGCCGGCCGTGCTGACACAGGAGCGACACCATGACTACACCACGGGCGTCGGCCGTCAACGAGCTGACCGCCACGGTCCGCACTCAGACCGGCAAGGGCGCGTCCCGGCGGGCGCGGCGCGCCGGCAGGATTCCCGCCGTCCTCTACGGGCACAACACCGCGCCCCAGCACCTGGAACTGCCCGGCCACGATTTCGCCGCGGTGCTGCGCCACGCCGGCACCAACGCGGTGCTGACCCTCGACATCGACGGGACCCAGCAGTTGGCGTTGACCAAGGCGCTCGCCATCCACCCGATCCGCCGCACCATCCAACACGCCGATCTGCTGCTGGTGCGTCGCGGTGAGAAAGTCGTCGTCGAGATCGCCGTCGAGATCGAGGGCGACGCCGCACCGGGCACCCTGGTCACCCAGGAGGCCAACACCATCGAGGTCGAGGCCGAAGCGCTGTCGATTCCCGAGCAGCTGACGGTGTCGATCGAGGGCGCCGAACCGGGCACACAGTTCACCGCCGGGCGAATCCCGCTGCCGGCCGGCGTGAGCCTGGTGTCCGACCCGGAGCTGCTGGTCGTCAACGTGGTCAACGCCCCGAGCGCCGAGGAACTCGCGGCCGAGGGCGCCGGCGAGGAAGCACCCGCCGAAGAGGCCACCCAAGCCGAGGCGCCCACAGCCGAGTCCGACTAGCGCATGGCCGAGCCCCGGCTGGTGGTCGGCCTTGGCAACCCGGGAGCGCACTACGCCCAGACGCGACACAACCTGGGTTATCTGGTCGCCGACATTCTCGCTGCACGGCTGGGCTCGACCTTCAAGGCACACAAGCGATCCGGTGCCCAGATCGCCACCGGTCGGCTCGGCGGACAATCGGTGGTGCTGGCCAAACCGCGCACCTACATGAACGATTCCGGCCGTCATGTCGCTCCGCTGGCCAGGTTCTATTCGGTAGCACCCGCCGACATCATCGTCATCCACGACGATCTCGACCTGGACTTCGGCCGGATCCGGCTCAAGATCGGCGGCGGCGAGGGCGGCCACAACGGGCTGCGCTCAGTGGTGGCCGCGCTGGGCACCAAGGATTTCGCGCGGGTGCGCATCGGGATCGGGCGTCCGCCGGGCCGCCAGGATCCGGCGGCGTTCGTGCTGGAGGGCTTCACCGCCGCCGAGCGTGCGGAGGTGCCCACCATCTGCGAGCAGGCCGCCGACGCCACCGAGCTGCTCCTCGAACACGGGCTGGAGCCGGCGCAAAACGTCGTGCACGCCTGGTCGTGAGGCGACCGGGTGCCGTGCACAGTGGTCGAACCTCACGACTGCCCGGACGGCGACCGGAGAGCCGCCATCCCGGGCTCGATTCACGGCGACGAGTCCCACGAGCTGTTCGGCGCCGCCGTCGGAAAGATCGACGACAGCGGCAACACCACCCCGGTGGCCGAATGGAATATCGGCGTCGATCCCGAAGCAACCGCCGAGGTGTTGGCGGTCTTCAACCGCGCCGAGCAGCCACCGATCCTGTAACGGTTGGACCTGACGTCTATGTCGAGGTGACCGGCTCGCTGTCCCGCTTCGAGCGGTTCACCACCCGGGTGGCAGGGTTGGCGCGTCGACTCCGGTGAACCGTTCCCCGTGCCCGAGTCAGCCCGACGGCGACGGCGGCAGGCCCAACACCGACACCGTGTTATTAAAGAAGTCGGTGACATACACCTCCCCGGCACTCGTGACACCCTCCGGAGCGACCGCCACCCCGTCCGGACCATCAAAACCGGTGATGGTGTAGCTGACGGTGTCGGTGGCGGGGTTGATCACCGACACCGACTTGGCTAATCCGTCGGTGACGTAGACGTCTCCGGCATTTGTGACCCCGTCGGGGGCGACCGCCACCCCGAGAGGGTACGAGCCGACGGGGATGGTGGCGACGACCTTGTCGGTGGCGGGGTCAATCACCGACACCGTCTCACCGTCAGCGTTGGTGACGTAGACGTCCCCGGCGCCGGTGACACCGCCGGGGGCGACCGCCACCCCGATCGGGGACGAGCCGACGGTGATGGTGCTGACTTGATCAGTGGTGAGGTTGACCACCGACACCGTGCCACTGCCGGAGTCGGCGACGTAGACGTCCCCGGCACCGGTGACACCCTCGGGCGCCACCGCCACCCCAAACGGGTCCTCGCCGACGGTGATGGTGGCGACGACCTCGCGGGTGGCGGGGTCAATCACCGACACCGACTTGCCTAATTCGTTGGCGACGTAGACATCGCCGGCACCGCTGACCCCGTCGGGCGCGACCGCCACCGCGACCGGTCCCGAGCCGACGGTGATGGTGGCGACGACCTTGTCGTTGGCGGGGTCAATCACCGCCAGAGAGTTGCCGAATTTGTCGGTGACGTAGACGTCGCCGGCACCGCTGACCCCGTCGGGCGCGACCGCCACCCCGACCGGTTCCCCGCCGACGGTGATGGTGGCGACGACCTTGTCGTTGGCGGGATCAATCACCGACACCGTCTCACCGTCAGCGTTGGTGACGTAGACGTCGCCGGCACCGCTGACACCCTCGGGCGCGACCGCCACCCTGGACGGGCCCGAGCCGACGGGGATGGTGTTGATGATCTGATACTGCGGCGTGCCGCCGGCGCCGCCGGCCCCACCGGCCCCGCCGGCCCCGCCGGTGCTGCCGGTCGGGACCACTCCGGGCGTGCCAGGGGTGCCGGGCTCCCCGGGCACGCCCTCGCCGGTGCCCCCGGACCCACCGGGCCCGCCCTGCCCGCCTGGCCCACCCAGGCCGGCCACGCCGGCGTTCCCACCGGTGCCACCGTCACCCCCGTGACCACCGTCGCCGCCGGGCCCGGACGGATTGTCATAGCCGGCCCCGCCTTCTCCACCTTCCCCACCGTGTCCGCCGGCCCCGATCAGCCACCCCCCGTGCCCGCCGTCACCGCCGACACCGCCATTGCCACCGGCGCCACCGGCGCCACCCTCGTCACCATCAGCACCCGCCCCACCGGCCCCACCGGCACCGCCGGCACCGCCGTTGCCGAACAACCCCGCATGACCACCGGCACCCCCGGGCCCGCCGGGCTCGCCGTCAATCCCGGCCCCGCCGACACCCCCGGCCCCGCCATCACCGAGCAACACCCCACCAGCACCGCCGGCGCCCCCGGGCCCGCCATCGACCCCGGCCCCACCAGCACCGCCATCCCCGAACAACCCCGCCGAACCCCCAACCCCCCCAGCACCCCCATCAACTCCCGCCACCCCGGCACCGCCGTTGCCGGCAATAAAGCCGCCATCACCTTGATTCCCGAACAACCCCGGATCCAGCCGACCCAGCAGCGACGTGTTGACCCCGCTGAACCCATCAATCCCGTTGCCGATCACATCGCGGCCGAACAAGAAAACCGACGGCGCATTGATCACCTCGTTCACCACGCCACCGACCGGGCTGGTGATCCAAGCCTGCGTCGCCCCCGTCACCGCGGTGTTCAGATCGGCCACCAACCCCACCAACACCGAATCCACCCCCGCACCCGCATCAGCACCGGCCAGCGGATCCACCCCCGCACCGATCGCACTCCACAGCGGATCCAGCACCAGATCCCACACATCGGCACGCGCACCCGGCGCCCCCACCATCGGCATCACCGCCGCCCACACCGCCCCCGCCGTGCTGCCCACCCCCACCACCCGCCGACCCCGACCCGAACGCTTCTGCCGTGACCCCACGACCGCACCCCTTCCTGGGACATAACTGACAAAATACTAAGCAACTCTCAGGTAAGCGCGCAATGCGAACCCGCGCCAGTGCCACTCTCGGCGAGCGCACCACCCACACTCCACGCATCGAAGCCATCACCGCTGCTCACCTCGAAACGCAGAACAGTCGTCCGACGTAGCCGCCGTCGGCCCACACCAGTGGAACGGTGACGAAGCCCTCTGGCACCGCGGCCTGCTAGCCGAAATGCGGTTTGCCCGTGTTGCACCGAGGCCGGGGTGAGGAGCACGCCCAGCAGCAGACACATCGCTGCAGCCCGACGGGTTGCGGCCGTTGATTTTCTTGCCGCTCCATGATCGCGGGTAAGCTCAGCTCAGGTGACCAGCGCGACGGAGTTGGCCCGGCGCAGCTTGCCGGACGGGGTCTTCGGGATTGTTCCGGGACCCAGCACCACGACATTGCGGGGCCGCACATCCACCTCGGTGACCACCTCGTGGGCGACTTGGTGCTCGATGCGGCGCACCTCGGCGGGATCTTCGAAGGCGTTGGACTCGACGGCGACGGCGAAGGTCTCCCGCGAATGCCCAGCGTCCAGCCGTACCGCCACCGCGCAGCCCGGACGCACCCCCTCGACACGGCATGCCGCGCGCTCGATGTCGGTCGGGTAGATGTTGCGGCCGGCCATGATGATGACGTCCTTGACGCGGCCGCACACCACGAGGTGGCCGTTCTCCATCTGGTAGCCGAGGTCACCGGTGTCATACCAACCGTGCTCGTCCTGGGCCGGAATGAACCCGCCCATCGTGACATAGCCCGGAGTCAGCGATTCACCGCGCAACTCGATCACTCCCACACCCCGCGGCGGCAGCACATTGCCGTCCTCGTCGACGATGCGGGCCTCCAGACCGTCGAGCAGCGGGCCGAGCGAGGCCAGCCGGCGGGTGTTTCCCTTGGTTGCCGGCACCGCGCGGCGCAGCACGCTGAGCAGGTCGGCGTCGACCTCGTCGACGATCAAGCCTTGTTCCACCGGCGAGAACGACACCGCCAACGTGGTCTCGGCCATGCCGTACGCGGGCAGGATGGCCTCGGGCCGCAGCCCGAATGGCCGGCCCGCGTCGATCAGGTCCTCGACGTCGGCCGGATCCACCGGCTCGGCACCCGACATCGCGATCCGCAGCGTCGACAAGTCGAACTGGCCGGGTCGGGCCTGCTTGCGCAGTCGCTTGGCGAACAGCGAGTAGGCGAAGTTCGGGCCGCAGATGAAGGTGCCCTTGTATTTGTCGATCAGCTTGGCCCACAGCAGCGTGTCGCGCAGGAAGTCCATCGGGGTGACCTTGACCAGCTCAGCCCCGAAGTACATCGGCACGGTCAAAAAGCCGATCATGCCCATGTCGTGAAACAACGGCAGCCAGCTGATCATCACGTCGGTCTCGAGGTTGTACTTGACGCCGACGAACATCGCCTCGACGTTGGAGTACACGTTGCGGTGGGTGATCTGGACGGCTTTGGGTGATCCGGTCGAGCCCGACGTCAGCTGCATCAGCGCCAGGTCGTCCTCGTCGGTGTCGATCGGGTCGGTCGGATCGGCGGCCAGCAGCTGCTCGACGGTCAGCACGGTGACACCGCGCTCCGCGAGCACCGGCGCAGCGGCCGTGAACGGCTCGGAGACAATGACCGCCTTCGCTTCGATCATGTCGATGACGTTGGTCGTGTCCTGGGCCCAGACCGCCAGGTCGGTGCGCGGGGTGGGCTGGTGCAGCATGGTCAGGCTGGCCCCGCGCATCCACAGCCCCTGCGCGGTCGGCGCGATTTCCACCGGCGCGCCGACGAGCACCCCGACCGCGTCGCGGTGGCCGATCCCCGCCGCGGCCAGGCCGCCGGCCACCCGGCGGGCGCGCTGGTGAACCTGCGCCCAGGTGTGCCGCACCGGGTGATGCGGTTCGCCGGTCACCATGCCGTTTTTGCTCTCGCGAGCGTTGCGGTACATGTTCTCGGTAAACCTGCTCACGAAAACCTCCTCACCGGTGGCGGTGTTTTCCCCACACCCGCAAATCCCAGCCTCCCCCGACCGCGCGGCGCTCGACAGTAGGCGCGCGCACACGATTGGGGATCGGTTGGGTGTCGAATCGGCGCTAAATCGGCTCGCATGCGCAACGTTTCGATATCGGCGCGAACACGGCCCGCGGGATCACCCGACCACCCGCCGGCCCGCCCACCGAGTTTGCCGGCGGGCGAGGCAGTCGGGCGCACTTCTTGACCGCTATCCGTCACCGCGGACCATCTTAAACTCCTCTTAAATAACTGCCAAACGCGCACGCCGGGCTCATCCGCCGGTCGCCGGCGTGGGCACCACCCGGGCGCCGTGCACCGGGCCGCTGGCCACCCGCACGGTGCGGCACACCCCGGCCCCAGACAGCCGGGCGGCGGCGTCGACCGCGGCCCGCATCGACCGGCACAGAAACGCGCACGTCGGTCCCGAGCCCGACACGATGCCCGCCAGCGCACCCGCCTCCACGCCGGCCCGCAACACCCGGCGCAGCGCCGGGTCGATGCTCACCGCGGCCGCCTGCAGTTCGTTACCCAGCAGCGGCGCCAGCTGCTCGGGGTCACCGGCGGCCAGCGCCGCCAGCACCGGCCCGGGTTCGCCCAGCCGCGTCGGGGACCCGACCTGCCGGAGCCGGTCCAGCTCGCTGAACACCGCCGGGGTCGACAGGCCGCCGTCGGCGAGCGCCAGCACCCAGTGGAAGGTGTTGCGGGCCAGCACCGCGGCCAGCTCCTCGCCCCGGCCGGTGCCCAGCGCGGTGCCGCCGTGCAGCGCGAACGGCACGTCGCTGCCCAGCCGGGCGGCCAGCATGTGCAAGTCGCGGCGCGGCACGGCCAGCTCCCACAGCGCATTCATCGCGACCAGCACCGCCGCGGCGTCCGCACTGCCCCCGGCCATGCCGCCGGCCACCGGAATGGACTTGTCGATCGAGATCGAGACATCCGGTGCCCGGCCGACGTGCTCGGCCATCAGCGCAGCCGCCTGCCAGGCCAGATTGCGCTCATCGGTGGGTAACTGCTCGGCGCCTTCGCCGCGCAACTCCAGCGACAAGACGTCGGCGTTGCGGACCGTCACCTCGTCGACCAGCGAGACCGCCTGAAACATCGTGGTCAGTTCGTGATAGCCGTCGTCACGGCGGTCACCCACGGCCAGATACAGGTTGATCTTGCCGGGCACCCGCACGGTGATCGACCCTGTGGGCACCCACTGAGCAGCGGTGTTTCCGTCCAACGGCACGGCACGAGACTAGCGCCGGAACCTACTCGGTGGACATGGTTGAGGCCGCCGGTGAGCTTGGCGGCTCCGTCGTCGACCGGCAAGCCGGCCGAGGCGGGCATGCCACAGTGTATTTGGGCGCACACAGCGGGGCGTCCGGATCAGCTGGTTGCGCTCGAGCCGAGCCGTATTGGCTGGCGATGCAATTCGTCGACGGGGGCAAATTCTCCCGGCCGCAAAGTCAACCGAATCGGCTCGCGGCGCTGGCGCAGATCGCCGACGCGTTGGATTACGCCCACCGTCACGGCATCGTCCACGCCGACGTCGAACCGGCCAACATCCTGGTTGCCGACGACTTCTCACGATTCGAGGCGTACCTGATCGATTTCGAGGTCGCGCGAGCGGTTGTCGACGATATCTTTCGTCGCCCCAAAGATCTGCAGGCCGCCTGGGCGCCGTCGGCCGCGACGGACAGGCGGCACCGGCGGCGTCGGCGGCTTCGCGACCATTACGAACATCTATGACAGCGGCAACACCAACACCGCCACCGGCGGGGCCGGCGGGGCCGGCGCCACCGGCACCGTCGGCGGCGACGGCGGGGCCGGCGGCAGCGCCTCCACCGCCGGAACCGGAAACGTCACCCCCGGCACCGGCGGCGACGGCGGCACCGGCACCGTCGGTGACGGCGGCGAGGGCGGCCAAGGCGGTAACGCCCAAATCGACAACGCCGCCAACACCCATACCGCCCTCGGCGGCACCGGCGGCACCGGCGGCAACTCCACCGGCACCAGCGACATAACCAGCAACGGCGGCCTCGGCGGCAACGGCGGCAACGCCAGCATCGATGCCACCACCTCGACGGCGAACGCCGTCGGCGGCACCGGCGGCGACGGCGGCAACGCCAGCGCCGGCCAAGGCGGGAGCGGCGGCGTCGGCGGCACCGCATTCAACGACGGGACCGGAAGCGCCGCCGGCGGCGCCGCCGGGACCGGC
>NZ_VYIK01000559.1 GCF_008709575.1 Mycobacterium sp. | reverse complement strand
CGCACAGCTAACCGGCGCTCATACCGCGACATTCTCCTCGACAGCTCCGACAAAACCCAACGACCAACACCGACCAACAAAACCGCCAACTGTTCTCGACCCGGTGCGCATGCCTGATCACCCGTGCGGCACCGCGGCGCCGCGGCCCAGCACAGCATGGCGCTCACGCAGGTGCCGGCGGGACCGTGACTTGCCCGAACTCGGCCCGGCTCAGGTGATGTCGGCGACGAAAATGCCGACCCGCCCCGCCTGCAACCGTGCCGGCCACGGCAACCCCTGGGCGTCGGAGCCGGCCGGCAGGATCCGCGGATTGGTGATGTGCACGGTCTCGCGGGTGAGCCGCACCTCGGCCTCGCCGGCGGCCAGCACGTTCTTGACCCAATTGGTCTTGCCGTGGGCCAACGCGATCGCCAGGACGTTGCCCTTGCGGTAGGCGGTCACGATGGTCTCGTACGGTCTTCCGGACTTGCGGCCGCGGTGTTTGATGACGGATAACCCGGGTAGATAGCGCGCGATCGGCCGCACC
>NZ_VYIK01000558.1 GCF_008709575.1 Mycobacterium sp. | reverse complement strand
CCCGGCGGGCTGCGGCGGTGCGCCGGGCGGCACCGACATCTATCCGATCCAGCTGGTCCGCTGGTAGCTACGGCACGACCGGCGCCGATTCGTGGCCGGCCGGGCCGGCGTCGGGACGAGCCTTGACGGACGTCCAGCCGACACTAATGATTGGCACAGCAGTCGTCCAGTAACACCGGGGTTCCCCGCATCGCCGGAGGGCCGTTGACAGCAAGAGGTAGCGGGGATGAGTTACCAAGCCGCCGCCCAGCCGGCACCGACCATTGAGCATTTGCTGCACTCCTCCTACCAGCAGTTGGCCGACCGCGCGACACTGCACGACTTTCTGGTACTGCTGGCAGAGCGATTCGCGCGCCACCGGCTCCGCGCCCTGGCGCAGCTGAAAGTCAATTCCACCCAGGGCAAGCCACTGGTGTTGTTTCTGTGCCGCCACAACGCTGGCCGATCACCAATGGCCAAGGGGTTCTTCACCCATTTCGCCGGGGACGCCGCCGTTGCATGGTCCGGCGGCTCCCAGCCCAAGCCC
>NZ_VYIK01000557.1 GCF_008709575.1 Mycobacterium sp. | reverse complement strand
TTCGGCGGGGTTGGCCCCCGGCCTGGCCGCCCGCCGGGGGGCGCCCCACGACCGGTAGCGGCATGATCGACCTGCGTTTGCTGACTCGGCTCGGCGGCGCGCAGTCCCGGTCGATCAGCCCGGAGAACTTCGACGGGGCCAAGGGCGCCGGCGCCGGCGCTACGGCGGGCACCGGCGCGGCGGCAGCGGCACACCTGGGCCCGGGGTGGAAGATCTCGCCCAGCGTCGACATCGCCGGGCACACCACCTTCGAACTGGCCGCCATCGACGGGCCGGCGCTCATCACGCACATCTGGCTGACCACAGACCGCAGCTACTGGCGCAGCCTGATTCTGCGCGCCTACTGGGACGGCGCCGACCAGCCCGCCATCGAGGTGCCGCTCGGCGACTTCTTCGGCCAGGGCTGGTGCGAGTTCGCCCAGCTCGCCTCCGTGCCGGTGGCGGTCAACCCGTACGGCGGCTTCAACAGCTACTGTCCGATGCCGGCGCCCCTGCACGCCCGGCTCACGCTGGAGAATCGTGCGGGG
>NZ_VYIK01000556.1 GCF_008709575.1 Mycobacterium sp. | reverse complement strand
CAGCCTGTCCGGGTACCGCGACGGCCGCGCAGTCGAGCCGGTACCCGACGGCTCTTGCGACATCACCGCACATGTCGCCATCGACGCTTGCGCGGCAGCGGGAACAGCCGCCGGAGCGACGGCGACGCTGTGCACTACTCAGGGCGATGCGCTACACCGCCTCGGTGTGCGCGGTCGACGTCCACCGCTGACAATGGCCGGCACGCAACCCCTGGAATACCTGCGGCAGCTGGCGGCGGCTGCCGAAGTGGCGGCGCTGACCGAGCCCGGCGGTCTCGGGGGCTTCGGCTGGCTCGTCCAGACCACCGGCACGGCGCGCAACTCGATGTTAGCCTGAGCTGATGGAGGCGACGGTGCGGCAATTCTCTGAGACCACTTTCGCCGGTACGGTATTGCTCGACTGTGGTACCGAGGTGTCTTTCGACGGCGACGCTTTCGATCGGGATCGGCTGCGCCGATTGCGATCGGGCCAGCGAGTCCGTATCGCCATGGAAAACGGCCGGATCGTCAAACTGACGCTGGCCACC
>NZ_VYIK01000555.1 GCF_008709575.1 Mycobacterium sp. | reverse complement strand
GAATCCCGCCGGCCCCGCCGACACCCCCGTCACCGCCGGCCACACCGGCGGCCGCACCGTTGGCGCCGGCCCCGCCGGCCCCGCCGTTACCGAACAACCCCGCAGCCCCACCGGTACCCCCCTGACCGGCCGCATCGGTAGCCCCATTGCCGCCATCGCCGAACAGCAATCCGCCGGCGCCACCATCGGCCTGGGCCAACGTCGCACCCCCGACACCGTTGGCGCCGTTGCCGATTAACATGCCGGGCCCACCCACGTCATGCCAGAGCCCATTGACCGCGGTGTCGACCTGGGTGCCCAATGGGCTGGTGATCCAATCTTGCTCGAGACTATGCAGCACCGGGGGAATCGTGACCGCGGCGGAACTCGACACTTCCTGCAGTGCCGAGCCCACGGCACCCGCAGTCGCCCAGTAGCTTTCGAGCAGGTCGACCACGCTGTTGACCACGACGGTGTCCAAGCCCGAACTGGCGGCCGGATCCAATCCCCCCACCGCCGCCTGCACGGGTTCGATGATCGGATCGATGAG
>NZ_VYIK01000554.1 GCF_008709575.1 Mycobacterium sp. | reverse complement strand
GCAGCGGAACATAGTGCTCGGGGGTGGGCACGGCCAACGCCGCATCTGGACCGCATCGCTTGTAGCAGATCACGTCTTCGAAACGACGCTCCATGATCGCCTGCCGGACCCAGGAATCGAAGTGAACAGCCCACGAGTACGGGGGGATTAGGGGGCGATCCCATGCGTAGACGCCAAGATTATGAACCACGTTGCCGGACCCGAGGATAAGGATTCCGTCCTCGCGCAGCGGCCGCAGACAGCTGCCAAGAGCGTAATGCTCAGCAGTGGTGAGGCGTGCATCTACACCCAGTTGGACCACGGGAATGTCCGCTTCTGGATACATGTGAGCCAGGGCTGACCAGGTTCCGTGATCGAGCCCCCAGCCGGTGTCGAGCTGGACAACGGCCGGCGCCAGCAAGTCGACCACCCGTTCGGCAAGCTCGGGCGAACCTTGAGCCGGATAGCTGAATTCGAACAGCTCGCTGGGGAATCCGCCAAAATCGTGAACCGTCGCCGGCCGGCGATTCGCCGTGACCCGGCCCCCCGGTCGGT
>NZ_VYIK01000553.1 GCF_008709575.1 Mycobacterium sp. | reverse complement strand
CCATTGCCCGTCGGTCGAGCTGCCTGGTCCGTAGGTGAGGCTGGAGCCGGCAAGACCGTCGCCATGGGCCACTTCGATGGCTGCGACTCCGGCCGCGTCGAGGGCGGCGGCGATCCGGCGCAGTTGGTCGACCGGCAGCCGGTGACGAATGGCGTGCATGCCATCGCGAAGGGTGACGTCCTGGATGTAGAGCTGCGTCATGGCACCCGTTCTTCCGTTCGCGCGGTGAGCCTTTCACCGACCCGCAGTGCGGCCGAGGTCATGATGTCGAGGTTTCCGGCATAAGCCGGCAGGTAGTGGGCGGCGCCCTCGACTTCCAGATACACCGACACCTGCCAGGCTGGACGGCCGTCGCAGGCGTCGACCAATTCGGTGGCGGGGTCGTCGGCTTCGAGCCGGCGGAACTGCACCGGTTGTTTGAGCCGGTAGCCGGGCACGTAGGCGGCGACGGCATTGACCATTGCCACCACTTGCCTTTCGACGGGCTCGAGGTCGGCATCGCCGATCAGGCAGTGGACGGTGTCACGCATGATCAG
>NZ_VYIK01000552.1 GCF_008709575.1 Mycobacterium sp. | reverse complement strand
ATCGGCCTCCAGGTCGTGCAGGGTGAGCACGTCGGCGTCGGCATCGGCGACGTCTTCGGCGACGCGGTCTGGCCGGGTGACGACGGTCGTGAGTTCCGGATGTTCTCGGCGCAGACCGAGATACATGTCCAGATAGCCGAATTTGCTGAAGTGTGCCGGAGTGAACACCGCCCGTACCCCGGCGTTGGACAGCACGTAGCTGACGTCGTCGCGCCGATAGATCGGCATGATCGGGACCATGATGACGCCAAGTCGCGACAACGCGGTCAGCACCTGGATGAACTCAACCCAGTTGGGCAACTGGACGGCGGCGGTGTCACCGCGTCGCAAGCCCTGCCGGTGCAGACCGACGGCCAGCCGTTGGCCAGCGTCGAAGAGCTCCCGGAACGTCAGCGATCGCGTCCCGTCGGTCGCGAACACCTTGTCGGGGTTTTCTTGGACGCGCCGGACCAACAGGTCGTGGAACGTCTCGGTCGACCACAGTCCCGCGCGGTAGTAGTGGTCGATTTCCTGCGGGCTGTAGCGGGCGGTGTACG
>NZ_VYIK01000551.1 GCF_008709575.1 Mycobacterium sp. | reverse complement strand
GCGCGCGCGCTGTGACCGTTCGCACGTTGTCGTCGACGAACTCCGCATTCTCGGTTCCGGTATAGATGGCATGGGACAACGCGGTCATGAAGCCGATCAACAACTCGTTATGACCGGCCATCGCCACACCCACATGCCAGTCGAGATTGGCCTGCAGAAACGCCGATAGGTCAGCGTCGGGATCGGAGATCTCTTCATTGGCCCGATCCAGCACCGCAAGATCGTCGTCAGTGCGTTTGCGGGCGGCCAGCTCGGCGCAGAACGGCTCCACCGCCTCGCGCGTCTCCATCAGGTCAGCCAGTTTGATCTGCCGGCCCCTGATCAGCATGCTCACCGAACTTGCCATCGATTTGGTCGTCGGTCGCTGGACAAATGCGCCGCCGGCCCGACCGGCCCTGACCCGAACCAGGTTCTGCACCTCCAGGATTCGTAACGCCTCTCGCACGGTGGCCCGACTCATCTGCGTCTGCCTGACGAGCTCGCGCTCCGCGGGAAGCATTCGGTGAGCTGCTCGACCACGCGGTGCGCGATCCCGGT
>NZ_VYIK01000550.1 GCF_008709575.1 Mycobacterium sp. | reverse complement strand
TCCACCGCCGCCACGGTCATCCGGTCGATCACCAACCGGCGCAAGATGTAACGGGCGCACCGCCGAGTCGTTGTGCAGCCAGGCCAAGCCAGCCGGTCGGTGCTGTGGGCGAACACTTCTCGATCACAGCCGGTCGTCGTGCAGCGGTAACGCGGAACGCGGACCTGCAGCCGCAGCGGATGCCCAACCACAGCCACATCGATCAGCTTCCGGATCGCAGTATCGCGGTAGACACCGGGCTGGGCGCACCTTGGACACCTCCCCACACCGTTGGTGAGCAGGTCGCAGAACACGATGGTCAACTCGCCGCGAACGGCGGCGTCGGTGATCGTCACTCCTAACTCGACCGTCCGCACGATCGTGTCGGCGACAACAACAGCAGCAGACGACCTAGGCTCAGACAACAGGGCTCCCCGGTGGCAGGTACGTGGCTTAAGCACCCGCATTCCTCTGTCCACCGGAGCCCGATTCAGCCCACCGACACGCCCCACCACCGGATCAGCTCGCTGTCGACTGCACTCCATTTCCGGAAGAGCCAG
>NZ_VYIK01000054.1 GCF_008709575.1 Mycobacterium sp. | reverse complement strand
CTTCTACCGCACCAGTGTTCTCCCGTACCTGCACTGACCGCCAGCGGGGCGATCAGCACCGCGGCATGTCTGGTCCTCGATTCCTTGACAACCCCGCAGCACCCTGCATAATTATCTGCGTATGCATGCAAATAGTGAGACGGCCCGGTTGCCGGACGACCAGGTCAGCCTGGTCGTCGAGGTGTTCCGGATGCTGGCCGACGCCACCCGCGTGCAGATCTTGTGGGCGCTCGCCGAAAGCGAGATGTCGGTCAACGAACTCGCCGAGCATGTGGGGAAGCCGGCGCCGTCGGTCTCCCAGCACCTGGCGAAGCTGCGCATGGCCCGTCTGGTGCGAACCCGCCGCGACGGAACCACCATCTTCTACAGCCTGGAAAACGACCACGTCCGCCAGCTCGTGGTTGACGCCGTGTTCAACGCCGAGCACGCCGGCCCGGGGGTTCCGCGGCATCACCGCGACGAGACCGGGTTGCAGGCCGTCGCCCAACCCACCAGACACCCGAGAGGATGATCATGACCGAACCGCACACCCACGAGGCACCGCACAGCCACGAGCACGAACATTTCGGCGTCACCCACGCCCACCCGCACACCGAGCATCAGCACGACCACGTCGAGCACGAACACCCCCACGCCCACGAGGACGGCACCGAGCACACCCATCCGCACGTGCATCAGGTCGGTCTGGTGGAAGCCCACGGCCATACTCACTGAGAGCAGCGCGCGTCAGACCCTGGGGCAATAGTGCTTCGGGTTGTCGCGCTCGTCAGCCGGTGGCAGGTTGCGTGCCGGTGTGTGCACCAGCGGGCTGTCAGCCGGGATCCGGCCGCTGGCCCGGTCCAGCCCCGCGCGCGCCCGCGGATGTTTACGGTAGCGCGGGGGCACACACGCGAACACCAACCGCACGATGTCGCCGAAGCGCCGGTGGAGCCACTCGTCGCGGCGCGACCAGGTGTAACCCATCAGCTCGCGCACCGGCGGGTCGTAGAGACCGACGGTCACCCACACGAAGAACGGCGCCAGCAACTTGCGCTGGACGGCCCACAGCCAATCTGGCATCCATTGCGCGAAAGGGGGTTTCGGTAAGTCGGTCATGTCGAGCACCTGGCGCGCGGCCCGATTGTCCTCCAGCACTTCGCGGCACATGTGGTCCCAGTAGACCCTGAACTCCTCCCAGCTCTTCGGCACCGGCCGCATACTCATGCCGTACAGCCGGTACCACTGGATGTGCTCGTCGAACAGCCGGCGCTTCTCGGCATCGGTGATCCCGCCGCAAAACCGATCGGCCACCAGCAGGGTGCCGACGAAAAACGTGGCGTGGGCCCAGTAGAAGACGTCGGGGTTCAGCGCGTGGTAGCGGCGGCCCCGGGCGTCGATGCCCTTGATGTCGATGTGATAGTCGCGCACCTCGGCGGCGGTCGTCGGGGCACGGTCGCCGTCGAAAACCACGCCGCCGATCGGGTAGAGCGATCGCAGCAGTCGCGGCCAGCGTTCCCGAAAGAAGGTCGAGTGGTCTTCGACCGCCGCGCCCAACTGCGGGTGCATGTTCTGCATCGAGCCTGCCCAGGGGCCCTGCAGCATGCCGCGCCAATCGCCGAAGTATTTCCAGGTCAGCGAGTCGGGGCCGAGCGGTCGCGGCGGGGCGTCGTAGCCCGGCGAGGACACCGGGCAGCCGGCCGCCACCCCGGCATCGGGGTCGGCGGCTTGGCTGGCCAGCGGGTAGGCCTCAGACGTATCGTGAGTCATTGGTGAGGTTTCCTGTCGGGCGTCGACACGCCTTGACTACATGCGTTGTCACTACCAGACCTTAGGAGTCCCGTGGCGTCCGGTCAACAACGGCGACGTTGGTCGGATGTCCCGTTGGAGCATCGCGCGGCCCTGCGCCGGAACGAGCTCGTCGCTGCCGGGGTGCAATTGCTCGGCGACCCGGGCGGCCCGACGTTGACCGTGCGTGCGGTGTGCCGCCAGGCGGGACTGACCGAACGCTATTTCTACGAAAGCTTCGCCGACCGTGACGAATTCGTCCGCGCCGTGTACGACGACGTGTGCACCCAGGCGATGTCGGCGCTGATGTCGGCCACCACGCCGCGGGAGGCCGTCGAACGATTCGTCGGGCTGATGGTCGACGATCCGGTGCGCGGGCGGGTGCTGCTATTGGCTCCGACGGTGGAGCCGGTGCTGGTCCGTTCCGGCGCGGAATGGATGCCCGGCTTCATCGAACTGCTGCAGCGCAAGCTGACCCGCATCGGCGACCCGGTGCGTCAGCACATGGTAGCCATCAGCCTGATCGGCGGGCTGACCGCGCTGTTCACTGCCTATCTGGACGGCCGGCTGAGGGCCACCCGCGAGCAGTTCGTCGACTACTGCGTCGAGATGCTGCTCGTCCCAGCGACGACACCGTGAATCGCAGGACGCGCCCGCACCGATGCAAAGCTTGATGATACCGATGTACACAGATATATTGACTGGAACTGCTGGACACAGATAACCGGGAGGCGCTGTGCCGGATCCGCAAGACCTCGATCTTTTGCGTGAACTCGAGCCGGTTGTCGAGAAGAACCTGAACCGGCACCTGAGCATGCACAAGAACTGGAACCCGCACGACTACATCCCGTGGTCGGACGGCAAGAACTTCTACGCGCTGGGCGGGCAGGACTGGGACCCGGAGCAATCCAAGCTCTCCGATGTCGCGCAGGTGGCGATGGTCCAGAACCTGATGACCGAGGACAACTTGCCGTCGTATCACCGCGAGATCGCGATGAGCATGGGCATGGACGGCGCCTGGGGGCAGTGGGTGAACCGCTGGACCGCCGAAGAGAACCGGCACGGGATCGCGTTGCGGGACTACCTGGTGGTGACCCGAGCAGTCGACCCGGTCGAGTTGGAGAAGTTACGCATCGAGGTGGTGAACCGGGGCTTCAGCCCGGGCCAGAACCGTCAGGGCGACCTTTTCGCCGAGAACATCTTCGACTCGATTCTGTATGTGACCTTCCAGGAACTCGCCACCCGGGTCTCGCATCGCAACACCGGCAAGGCCTGCGAGGACCCCATCGCCGATCAGTTGATGGCCAGGATCTCTCACGACGAGAACCTGCACATGATCTTCTACCGCGACACCAGCGAAGCCGGGCTCGAGATCGCGCCAAATAAGGCCATGAAGGCGCTGCACCGGGTGCTGCGGAACTTCAAGATGCCCGGCTTCACGGTGCCCGAGTTCCGCCGCAAGGCGGTGATGATTGCCGTCGGCGGCGTCTACGACCCGCGGATTCACCTCGACGAGGTCGTGAAGCCGGTACTGAAAAAGTGGCGAATCTTCGAACGCGACGACTTCACCGGCGAGGCCGCCCGGCTCCGCGACGACCTCGCCGTGCTGATGGGGGAACTCGAGGTGGCCTGCGACAAGTTCGAGCTGTCCAAGAAACGCCAACTCGAGCGGGAAGCCCGCACGTGCAAGAAGGTCACCGCCCGCGAGCTGCACGACACCAAAGGCAAGCTGACCCTGAGCCGACGGTAGCCGGCGTTGCGCATCGGTTCGATCACGCTCGCCAGCCCGGTCGTGCTCGCCCCGATGGCGGGTGTGACCAACGTCGCATTTCGGACACTGTGCCGCGAATTTGGTTCGATGCGTGGCGACCCGCTGCGCCCGGCTCCGCCGCGCTTGCGATCGCCACGAGAGCAGGCCAAGGTCGGCACGGTCAGCGGGCTGTACGTCTGCGAGATGGTCACCGCTCGCGCGCTCGTCGAGCGGAACCCGGCCACCCTGCACATGACGACGTTCTCCCCCGGCGAATCGCCGCGTTCATTGCAGCTCTACACCGTTGACCCGGCCACCACCTACCGGGCCGCCAGGATGATCGCCGACGAAGGCCTGGCCGATCACATCGACATGAACTTCGGCTGCCCGGTGCCCAAGGTGACCCGACACGGCGGCGGCGCGGCACTGCCGTACAAGCGGCGGCTGTTCGGCCAGATCGTCGCGGCGGCTGTACGGGCCGTCGCCGGCACCGACATCCCGGTGACCGTCAAATTCCGGATCGGAATCGACGACGAGCACCACACCCATCTCGACGCCGGCCGCATTGCCGAAACCGAGGGGGCGTCCGCGGTCGCGCTGCATGCCCGCACCGCGGCCCAGCGCTACTCCGGGGCCGCCGACTGGGAGCAGATCGCCCGGCTCAAGCAACACGTCCGTACCATCCCGGTGCTGGGCAACGGCGACATCTTCACCGCCAGCGACGCGCTGACCATGATGGCCACCACCGGCTGCGACGGGGTGGTGATCGGGCGCGGTTGCCTGGGCCGGCCCTGGCTGTTCGCCGAGCTGTCGGCCGCCTTCACCGGAAGCCCGCCACCCGCCCCGCCGACCCTGGGCGAGGTCGCCGATATCATCCGTCGGCACGGCAGGCTGCTCGCCGACCACTTCGGCGAGGACAAAGGCATGCGCGACATCCGCAAACACATCTCCTGGTACCTGCACGGTTTTCCCGCCGGACCCGAGCTGCGGCGCGCGTTGGCCCTGGTCAACACCCTTGCCGAGCTGGATGCCTTGCTGGCGCAGCTCGACGCCGCGGCGGAATTCCCGGCAGTCGGCGCAGGGCCGCGTGGCCGGCAGGGATCACCGGCCCGGGTGGCGTTGCCCGAGGGCTGGCTCGCCGACCGCGACGACTGCACGCTGCCGGCTTTGGCGGACATCGCGGGATCCGGTGGCTGAATCGAGCGCTCCGACTAAATCGAGACGGTTGCGAAATCGCGTTTCCGCCTGCCGCTGGTTACCATGTGAAATCTGCGCGCTCCGACGGATTCGGGGAACGCCAACCTGTGGCGCCGCCAACGCCGGCGCTGCGCTGATGCATGCGAAGGACACGCTCATCAGAGTTTCGGAGGCCGCTAGACCATGAGCGACGGCGACGCTTACGCCCCGTCTGCGCGTCGGCACGGCCCAGACGCCGGCCGTGGGACACCCGGCCACACCGACACGACGCGGGCCTCACTGGGGATTGCGCCGTGGGAACGGTTCGCAGCGGTGCCGGTCGCCGGTGCTCACCGGTGGACCCCGGAGCCCGAGCCCGCCGATGCCGAGTCGACCGGCTCTCACACCGACGGCGAACTGACGGTCGCCGACCTGATCGCGAAGCTCGGCGCCTCCGCCACGGGTCGCACCAGCCACCGCCGAACGGCCACCCACGCCGAGCCGACCGAGCCGGATTACCACGCCTATGCCGTGTCGGCGTCGACAGCGTACGCCTCCGAGTTGCCCGACCTGGACATTGCTCACCGCGTGCCGCGCGACGCCGGCCATCCGCGGGCCGAACGCAGCGCGGTGGCGCCCCAGACACCGAGCCGGGTGTTGCCGGCGCGGATCGTCGGCGACCCGGATGCCGCGCAGTCCCCGCCGGCGAGACGCAACCGTGGGCGTCGTCCCCTGTTGATGGCCGGGCGCGCGGTGGCGGGCTTGATCGCCGTGCTGTCGCTGGCCCTGACCGGCGGGGCGTGGCAGTGGAGCGCCTCGAAGAACAACCGGCTCACCACGGTCAGCGCGCTGGACCCGCACTCGCACGACATCGTTGATCCGCAGGCGCAGTACGGCGACGAGAATTTTTTGATCGTCGGCATCGACTCCCGCGCCGGGGCCAACGGCGAGATGGGCGCCGGCGACACCGAGGACGTCGGGGGCGCCCGGTCGGACACGATCATGCTGGTCAACATCCCGGCGAACCGCAAACGCGTGGTCGCCGTTTCGTTCCCCCGCGACCTGGCGATCACGCCGATCCGCTGCGAAGCGTGGAACCCCGACACCGGCGCCTACGGCCCGCTCTACGACGAGGAAACCGGCAGATACGGCCCCCGCTACGTCTACACCGAGACGAAACTGAACTCCACCTTCGCCTTCGGCGGGCCCAAGTGCCTGGTCAAAGAGATCCAGAAGTTGTCCGGTCTGGCGATCAACCGGTTCATAGCGGTCGACTTCACCGGGTTCGCCAAGATGGTCGACGCACTCGGCGGCGTGGAGGTCTGCACTTCCGGGCCGCTGCGCGACGACGAGCTGGGCACGATCCTCGACCGCGGCGGACACCAGGTTGTCGACGGGACGACGGCGCTGAAATACGTGCGCGCCCGCCATGTCACCACCGAGAGCAACGGGGACTACGGGCGCATCAAACGGCAGCAACTGTTCCTGTCGTCGTTGCTGCGGTCGCTGATCTCCAAAGACACCTTCTTCTCGATGAGCAAGCTGAACAACGTGGTCGACATGTTCATCAGCGACAGCTACGTCGACAACGTCAAGACCAAGGACCTGGTCGACCTCGGTCAGTCGGTGCAGGGGGTCTCTGCCGGCCACATCACCTTCGTGACGGTGCCCACCGGCGTGACCGACGAAAACGGCGACGAGCCACCGCGCACCGCCGACATGCGGGCGCTTTTCGACGCCATCATCAACGATGACCCGCTACCCGGCGAGCACGATCAGAACGTCCGGGCGTCACGGTCGGCCCCGGCCCCCACCGAAACGGCTCCGGCAAGTCCTGCCCCGCAAGCCCAAAGCGAACGGGTCCAGACAGTGGCGACCGCGCCGCAGGACATCACCGTGCAGGTCTCCAACTCCACCGGTAAGTCGGGTCTGGCCACCACGGCAACCAGCGAACTGGAGAAGCGGGGTTTCAACGTCATGGCGCCCGACGACTATCCGAAATCGCTGAATTCCACCACGGTGCGGTTCGCGCCCGGCAACGAGCAGGCCGCGGCAACGGTGGCGTCGACGCTGGCCACATCGAAGGTGCAGCAGGTTAACGGGATCGGGCAAGTGGTGCAGGTGATCCTGGGCCCGGACTTCTCGTCGGTGCAGGCTCCGCCCCCCAGCGGTTCGACGGTCAGCGTGCAGGTCGAGCGCACCCCCAAGAGTACGCCGACCAAGCTGCCCGACGACTTAACCATCACCAACGCCGCGGACAACGTCTGCGAGTAGCCGCATTGACAGCAGACATACACGACACGCTCACAGAACGTTCATTTGACACGAGACCGTTTAGTTAGCCAACCGACGTAGGCTGGGCGGCATGCGAAGCGCCTACCGCGAGCGCCTCACCGAGTTGACAGACTGGCTGGGCGAGATGTGCGGGCTGGCCGGAGTGGCCATGGAACGCGCAACTCAGGCGCTTTTAGATGCCGACATCGTGCTCGCCGAAAAGGTGTTCACCGACTATGACCAGATCGCGGCGCTGGGTGCACGCACAGAGGAAAGCTCGTTCGCTCTGCTGGCGTTGCAGAAGCCGGTCGGCGCTGACCTGCGGGCAACGGTGGGTGCCATCCAAGCCGTGGCCGACATCGACCGGATGGGCCGGCTGGCGATGCACGTCGCAAAAATCGCCCGACGCCGTCACCCCGAGCATGCGCTGCCCGCAGAAGTCAACGGATATTTCGCCGAAATGGGACGACTGGCAGTCAAGCTGAGCAAAAGCGCCCAAGAGGTGCTGCTGTCCTGCGACCCGAGAAGGGCCGCGCGCATCCGCGAAGAAGACGACGCAATGGATGAGCTGCACCGGTATTTGTTCACCGTGCTGATGGATCGGGAATGGAAGCACGGCGTGGCCGCCGCGGTCGACGTGACACTTTTGGGCCGGTTCTACGAACGCTTCGCCGACCACGCCGTGGAAGTGGCCCGCGGGGTCATCTTCAAAGCGACCGGCGAGTTCTCCCAGGCACGCACTTTGACGACACTGGGAGTGGCTGCCGGGCATGACTATCGCCAGCACCCCAAGATCTAGCCCCGGCCGGTTGTTCGCCGGTCCGACCGGGCAGCATCGCGACGCGAGAACGTAGTCTTAAGACATGCGAGCCGCTTATCAGGAGCAGCTTTCGGCTTTGTCCGAGCAACTCGGCGAGATGTGCGGGCTGGCCGGGGTGGCCATGGAACGCGCAACTCAGGCCTTGCTGCAGGCCGATTTGCTACTGGCCGAGCAGGTGATGTCCGATCACGAGCAAATCGCGACGCTGAGCGCGCGGGCCCAGGAGAGCGCATTCGTTCTGCTGGCCTTGCAGGCGCCGGTCGCCGGTGACCTGCGCGCGATCGTGAGCGCCATCCAGATAACCGCCGATATCGATCGGATGGGTGCACTGGCGCTGCATGTCGCCAAGATCACCCGCCGGCGTCATCCGCAGCACGCACTGCCCGAGGAAGTCAATGGGTATTTCGCCGAAATGGGCAGACTCGCAGTCGAATTGGGCAACAGCGCGCAAGAGGTGCTGTTATCCCGTGACCCGGAGAAAGCAGCCCGCATCCGCGAGGAAGACGACGCGATGGACGACTTGCACCGGCACCTGTTCACCGTGTTGATGGATCGGGAGTGGAAACACGGCGTGGCCGCCGCCGTCGACGTGACACTTTTGGGCCGGTTCTACGAACGCTTCGCCGACCACGCCGTCGAAGTAGCGCGCCGGGTCGTCTTCCAGGCCACCGGCAGGTTTCCCGACGACGACTCAGCGGTACGGCCCGCGCTCTGATCGCGCGTCAGGCGCGGAACGGCCACGGCTAACCGAAGCGGCCGGAAATGTAGTCTTCGGTGGCCTTTTGAGTCGGGTTGGAAAAGATTTTCTCGGTGTCGTCGATCTCGACCAACCGGCCGGGCTTTCCGACGGCCTCCAGGTTGAAAAATGCGGTCTGATCGCTCACCCGGGCGGCCTGCTGCATGTTGTGGGTGACGATGACGATGGTGTAGTCCTGCTTCAGCTCGGCGATCAGGTCCTCGATGGCCAACGTGGAGATGGGGTCCAACGACGAGCAGGGCTCGTCCATCAGCAGCACATCAGGTTGTACAGCGATAGCCCGGGCAATGCACAATCGTTGCTGCTGACCACCCGAGAGCGTGGCACCCGGCTGGTCGAGTCGGTCCTTGACCTCGTCCCACAGGTTGGCTCCGCGCAGCGAGTATTCGGCGGTGTCGTCGAGTATCTTGCGGTTGCGCACGCCTTGCAACTTCAACCCCGCTACGACGTTGTCGCGAATCGACATGGTGGGAAACGGGTTCGGTCGCTGGAAAACCATCCCGATCGCCCGGCGCACCCCGACGGGGTCGACGTTGGGCGCGTAGATGTCCTCGTCGTCGAGAAGCACGGTCCCCTCGACCCGGGCACCTGGAATCACCTCGTGCATACGGTTCAAGGTGCGCAGAACGGTCGTCTTGCCGGAGCCGGACGGGCCGATGAACGCCGTGACACTGCGGGGTAACACCGACAGCGAAACGTCGCCGACCGCGTGAAACGACCCGTAGTAGATGTTGACCTCTTTGAGGTCCAACCGCTTAGCCACCCCGGGCTCCCGGTAGGCCCATCGGCGGCGACCCGCTAGACATCTTTGGTCGCGAATAATTTCGCGGCTACTCTGGCTGCCACATTGATGGCGGCGATCAGCAGGATCAGCGTTAGTGCAGCGCCCCACAGCCGATCGGTAGGGATCGGGTTGGCACCCGCCCCGGCGGATGTCTGGTCATAAATCATCCCGGGTAACGTTCCCATGAAGCCGCTGAACATATCGAGGTTGATGGCCTGAGAGTAGCCCACCAGAATCAACAGCGGCGCTGTCTCGCCCATCACCCGGGCCAGGGCCAGCAGGATCCCGGTGAGGATGCCCGACAGTCCAGCCGGAATGACTATGCGGGTAATCGTCTTCCATTTCGGCACCCCGAGCGCGTAGCTCGCCTCGCGCAGATCGAACGGAACGACCCGCAGCATCTCCTCGGTGGCCCGCACCACCACCGGGATCATCAAAAGCACCAGCGCCAGCGACACCGCGAAACCGGACCGCGGAAGACCCAGCGTGTCCACACACGCCGCGTAGATGAACAGCGCCGCGACGATGGAGGGCACACCGGTGAGAATGTCGACCATGAATGTGGTCAACCTGCGCAGCACGGTGTCACTGTCGTATTCGACGAGAAAAATCGCGACGAGAAGCCCGATCGGGCTGGAAATCGCCGCGCATACCAACCCCTGCAGCAGGGTGCCGACCAGTGCGTGGTATGCGCCGCCGCCGGCCACGAACGCCGTCATCCCGGCCTGCGAATGTGTCCACCAGGCTAGCGACGCGACCGCGTGGACGCCCTTGGCGACCACGGAGTACAGCAGCCACGCCAGCGGAATCACGACGATCACCAGCGACAACGTCACCAACCCGGTGGCAGCGTGGTCGGCGATCCGCCGCCGTGCACTGACGGCCGCGAAGGTGCGCGCCTTGAGAGGGCGGTCCAGTAGCACGGTCATCGGAGTGCCCTCCGCACGACCATGCCTCGTGCCAGCGCGCTGACGACGAAAGTCAGCACGAACAGCACCAGCCCGGCCGCGATATAGGCGCCGGCTTTGTATTGATCGTTGAATTCGGACGCGGCGGCGGCGATCTTGGTCGCGAAGGTATACCCGCCGTCGAACAGCGACCAGCCGAATCTGGCCTGGGTGCCGCGCAGGATGATCAGCAGCGCAACGGTCTCCCCCAGCGCGCGGCCCAGGCCCAGCATCGCACCGCTGATGTAGCCGGAGCGGCCGAAAGGCAGCACGGTCGTCTTGACCACTTCCCATCGGGTCGCGCCCAGCGCCAACGCGGCTTCGACCTGCTCCTGGGGCGTCCGGGCGAAGACCTCCCGGGTAACCGCGGTGATGATCGGCAAGATCATCACCGCCAGCACGATGCCCCCGGTGAAGATGGTGCCACCGCCGGCCACCGACGCGTTGCCGTCGGCGAAGAGGAACCACCACCCCAGGTTGTGGTTGAGCCAGGTCGCAATCGGCCGTAGCCGCGGTGCCAGCACGTAGAGCCCCCAGACACCGTAAATGATCGACGGGACCGCGGCGAGCAGATCGACCAGGTAGGCCAACGGTCCTGCGGCACGCCGTGGTGCGTACCGGGTGAGAAATAGCGCGGTTCCCAGAGCGATCGGCATCGCCAGGATCAGGGCGAACACCGAGACGAACACCGTGACCGCCAGTATCTCATAGACGCCGAAGTGCATCGCCGAGGTGTCGGTGGTGACCCAGTTGCCCCCGTAGGTCAGGAAGTTCTCCTTGTCGCGCGCCAGAGCCGGTAGCGCCCGCCACAGCAGGAACACCCCGATCGCCGCGACCACCACGATGATCAGGACACCGGAACCCTGCGCCGCGCTGCGAAACGCACGGTCACCCCGATGTGGCGTGCGGGTGGCCCGGGGCCGACCGGCCGGACGTGGCGGTGTCACTGCGATCCCGTCGCTTTCGGTATCTGCCATCTCGACGCCTCGATCAGTGGCCTATCGCTGCGATCGCGGCGACCAGCCGCTGCTTGAAATGGTCCGGCAACGGGATGTAGCCGGCCGCGGAGAGCTTGTTCTGGTCGCTATCGACAGCCGTCATCAGAAACGACTTGAGCGCGGTCGAGGTACCCGGATCGTAGCCTTTGGAACAGACGATCTCGTAGGTTGCCTGCACCAACGGGTAGGCGCCGGGATCCGTGCTGGCATAGAGCGAATCCAGATCCAGCCGCAAATCGTTGCCGGCTCCGGTGAACGTGACGTCGGCGATGGCCGTGCGCGCCGAATCTTCGGTCAGCGCGACCGCAGCGCCGCCGCGGTCGAGTTGGGCATAGGACAGCCCGGCCTGATCGGCGAACCCTTTCTCGACGTAGCCGATGGCGCCCGGCGTGGACCGCACGGCCTGCACGACGCCGGCGGACTTCTGAGAACCCTCGCCGACGCCTCCCTGAAACTCGCTGCCGGCACCCTTTGCCCAGCTCTGCGGGGCGGCCGCAGCCAGAAATTTCTGGAAATCGTCGGTGGTGCCCGAGGAGTCCGACCGGTAGATCGGGGTGATCCCGAGGTCCGGAAACACGACGCCGCGGTTGAGCCCGACAATGGCCGGATCGTGCCAACTGGTAATCGTGCCGTCGAAGATCCTGGCCAGCACGTCGGCGTTGACCACCAGCGCGTCGACCCCGTCGAGGTGATAGACCACCGCGACCGGTCCGAACACCAGCGGCAGATGCCACGCCGGGTTACCGTCGCAGCGCTTGGCCGCGGCATCGACCTGGTCGGGCGTCAACGGTGAGTCCGACCCGCCGAAGTCGACATGGCCGGCGATGAACTGCTCCCGGCCCGCGCCGGAGCCGGTCGGGTTGTAGGAGACATTCTTCCCGGGGCATCGTTGGCCCCACGCGCGGTTGAACAATTCGATCGCGTTCAGCTGCGCCGTCGAGCCCTCGCCGGTCAGTGCCTTGTTGCCGGCGCAGTCGACCGTGGGGGCCCCGACGTTGCCGCCCAGGTTGTTGTCGCTGCCGCAGCCGCTCACCACCAGGCCGACGATCACCGCCGCGCCCAGCGCCTTGCCCGTCGTGTCCACGGTCACCGATCTCGCTTTCTCACGCCTCTTTCTGCGACACCGTGCCCCTATCGCGCGCCCATGAACAGCTCAGCGATCATCGTTGGCATAGGCGGTGTCGACACCGTGCCGGGTGAAGCCCAGCTGCCGGTAAGTTCTCAGCGCCGCGGTGTTGTCTGACTCGACGTAGAGCATCACCGTGGGATGCGCCGCGCCGCCCAGTTGCCGTGCCAGGTGCGCGACGCCGACCGACGTGAGCACCGAGCCCAGGCCGCGGCCCTGGGCCGACGGGTCGACAGCGACGACATAGACCTCGCCCAGGCCGTCGTCGTTCGAATGCACTTTGGTCCAGTGGAAACCCAGCAGGGCACCCGTCGCCTCGTCGACCGCCAGAAACAATCCGGCGGGGTCGAACCATTTTTCGCGGCGTCGCCGGGCCAGATCGTCCGGAGTCCAGCCACCTTGTTCGGGGTGACCAGCGAAGGCGGCGTTGTTGACCCGCAACAGCTCGGCGTCGTCGGCCGCCCCGGCATAGGTCCGGATCCGCACGCCCGCGGGAATCAGCGGGGCGGCGATGTCGTCGAGGGGGCGGCGCATCTGGATGAGTTCGCGTACCGCCGCCAAACCCAGCGCCGACGCGGTCGCCTGCGCCGACGCGAGCGTTCCGTGTGCCCAGAAGTGGTTCCGGCCGCCGGTTTTCGCCAGCGCGGCTTGGATCAACGCCGAGCCCATCCCGCGTCGGCGGGCATGCGGATGAACGACGAGTTCTGCCGTACCGGAGTCGCCGTTCCGCGGCGCGGCAAGGTGGAGATAACCGATAACCGGCGAGTCCGGTCTCGGGCCGGTGATCAGCAGATGTTCGGCGCGCCCCTGTGCCAGCTCGAGCAGCACCTGCTCGCCAACGGGGGCCACACCGTCGAACTCGGTTGCCGCGATGACGAGATCCCGGACTTTCTGCTGCTCGACGGCGGTGAGCGCAGAACGCCAGCGATTCACTGGCTATCCACCAGCGGCTCTTCGTTACTGTCCAGATCGGTCTCGTTGTCCTCGGCAGACTCGGCGTCGCCGGCCGGCGGGCGGCCGCGGACCGGTCGGACGGCCTTGTAGCCGACATTGCGGACCGTACCGATCAGCGCCTCGTACTCCGGACCGAGTTTGGCCCGCAGGCGCCGCACGTGCACGTCGACGGTGCGGGTGCCGCCGAAGAAGTCGTATCCCCACACCTCGTGCAGCAGCTGCGCGCGGGTAAACACCCGACCGGCATGTTGGGCCAGGTACTTCAGGAGCTCGAACTCCTTGTAGGTGAGGTCAAGCGGGCGACCGCGCAGCCGGGCGGTGTAGGTGCCTTCGTCGATGACCAGTTCGCCCAGGGTGATCTTGCCCGCGTTCTCCTGTTCGGACATACCGCCGCGTCGGCCGACCAGCAGCCGCAGCCGGGCGTCGACCTCGGCGGGCCCGGTGCCGGGCAGCAAGATCTCGTCAAGGCCCCAGTCGGGGTTGACCGCGACCAACCCTCCTTCGCGCACCACCGCGGCCACGGGGACCGAGCGGTCCGTGGTGGCCAGCAGGCGGCACAGACTGCGCGCGGTGGGCAGGTCGTTGCGGGCGTCGACCAGCACGACGTCGGCGCTGCCTGCTTCCAGCAGCGACGACACATCCGCCGGAGCGGTCCGCACGCTGTGCGCGAGCAGCGACAATGACGGCAGCACCGAATCAGCGTGCGATTCGGTGGTCAGCAGCAGTAGCTCCAACCTGGCCCCTCCGGCGTCGTGGGGAAGACGTCTCCCAGATTCGCGGCCTGGTGTCGTCAAGTGCTCTAACAATACCGTGCTACCTGCACGTTAGCGCGCCGCCGACCGGCAGGGCGGCGAGCGCAGCGGTGCGGTGCGCCACAATATCGGGGTGCGCAGGGTACTGGTCGGCGCGGTCAGCGTGTTGCTGGCTCTCGTCGCGGTACTGCTCGCCGGGGTCGGCGTGGACTTCGGGATCGCCATCTACGCCGAGTACCGGCTGTCACGCACCGTGCGCGCCGCCGCAGACCTGGGCTCGGATCCGTTCGTCGCCATCCTCGGATTCCCGATGATCCCGCAGGCCATGCGCCACCGCTACGACGAACTGGAGATCAAAGCCAACGCGGTGGCTCATCCCCCGGTCGGCAAGGCGACGCTCGAAGCCACCATGCACGCTATCGACTTGACCTACGCCTCCTGGCTGATCAGGCCGGACGCCAGGCTCCCGGTCGGGATGCTGGAAAGCCGCATCATCATCGACTCGACGCATCTCGGGCGTTACCTGGGCATCACCGATCTGATGGTCGAGGCGCCGCCGCAGGACACCAACGACGCCACCGGTGGCACCACAGAATCCGGGATCTCCAGCAGCCGCGGGCTGGTGTTCACCGGAACTCCCAGGGGGGCCCACTTCGACAAGCGGGTCAGCGTGTCGGTGGACCTCTCGATGGCCGGCGATGACCGGGCCACGCTGGTATTCACCCCGACCGGGGTGTTGACCGGCCCCGACACCGCCAATCAGAACGTGCCCATCGACCAGCGGGAGGCGGTGCTGGCGGCGTTTCGCGCGACGCTGCCGGGCCAAAGGCTGCCGTTTGGGGTAGCCCCGACCAGTCAGGGCGCCCGGGGATCAGACGTCATCATCGAAGGCATCACCAAGGCGGCGACGATCACTCTCGAGGAGTTCAAGAGGTAGCGCACCAGGGGCACATCAGCCCGCGTACCGGGACAGCCGCGCCGACAGGTGCGGCACCAACCCGCCGTCGGCGTCGACCCGCTCTTCCACGTAGGCCAGGTCACCGCCCTCGACGATGCCGTAGAGCCGCTTGGCGCCGCCGACCAGCACACCCGACTTGCTGCAGGCCAGCGCATCGGTCACCAATTCCCATGAGGACTGGTTGCGCGGGCGCCCGTAGAACAGCTCGATGTAACCCGCGGAGTGGGCCAGCAGCAGTTCGATGGCCTGCGATTCGGTAGGGTCGTCAGGGTCGTTGACGAAACGCCAAAAGCCGGTCTCCCGCAGGTCATGCCCGTCATACTCGCCGGCGTCGGTCAGCCGCCATGACCGCGCTTCCCAGTTGAGATAGTCGCCGCCGTCGTGGGAGACCACGATCTGCTGGCCGAACCGGTAGTCGCCGTGACTGCCCCGGCCCTCGCCGGCGCCGCGCCACACCCCCACCAGCGGCAGCAATGCGAGCAACGTGGTGTGCAGGTCGGCGCCCTCGCGCAGGTTCGCCGTGTCGGCCGGTCCCGGCAGGTCGTCGAAAACCGGGATGTTACGCGCCGCAGTCACTTTGGCGCGCGCCGCGGCTTCGGCCAGTGCGCGCTCCCCGGAACGGGACGAGCCAGCCGGCCCCTGGCTGCCTTCGCCGGGTCTCAACCGCCACCTCCGCGCATCGCTGAGCTCTGCATTGCCGTCGGCGTGCGTCACGACTCATCGGTGATCAGCCGGTACAACGCATACAGCGCAAACCACGTGATCAGCACGACGGCCGCAACCAGCATGATCTCGAAGAACAGCACCACGCCAACGAGTTTAGACCGCGACTTCGCGGCGGCGATTTTGCCAGTCACCGCCCCGGTTTGCGGACACGAGCCGGATGTCATTGGTCCGGACATGGACCAGCCCCCGAGCCGTCGTTCCTGGCTGGACAGACCGGGGGCTCGGGGGCCGGGTGGCTGCGGGGAATTCGCCAGCAATGACGCCGGTTCTTTCCAACCTGGCGCTGCCTAGCGCGCAGCCACCTCACATGTCCATGAAGCTAGCAATTCGCGGACCACCTCCTTCCTTGTGTACGCCTGACGCTACCGGGAACCAACCGGGCCCACAACCGGATTCACCGATCGCTGACGACGGCGGCGTCGACGAGCGCGGCGAATTCCACGGCCAGCGGCGCAGGCGGCAACACCCGGCCGTCCAGGGTATGCACCCGCGCCGCCAGTGTGATACTGGAGACCAGCCAAATCCCCTGGGCGGCAAAGAGGTCTGATACTCGTAGGGTGCGATAGTCGCAGTCGTAACCGTTGGCGCGGGCCACCTCGAAAAGCGCCTGTTGGGTGGTGCCGCGCAGGATCGGGTACCACGGCGGCGGGGTCAAGAGCGTGGTCCCACCGGATCCTTCATTACCATCGACGGCGATCACCACCGTCGAGCGTGGGCCCTCCAGGACATAGCCGTCGGCGCTGACGAAGATGACGTCGCCGGCACCCCGCCGCTCGGCGTGCCGCAGCGCGGCCATGTTGACCGCGTACGACAATGTCTTGGCCCCGGCCAGCAGCCACGGCATTTGGTCAACGCCGGCAGCGCTCAGCCCGCGGGCCAGGGTCAGCGCGGCCACCCCGTCGCGGCGGGCGGCGGCGACGCGGTCGGCGAGCGGGTTGACCGTCACGTATGCCGTCGGCGTGTGGCCGCCTTCCCGACCGCGGCTGTAGACCAACCGCATCGCGCCCTCCCCGGGGCCACCGGCCCGCCAGGCCCGAGCGGCCACCCCGATCGCCCTCCGCCAGACCGGCACATCGGGCGGGGCCAGATCCATCAGCCTGGCCGAGTGAGTCAGGCGTCCCAGATGCGCCTCAACCAAGCAGGCCCGGCCGTCCCGGACCAGCAGGGTCTCGAAGACTCCGTCGCCACGCACTGCGGCCAGATCATCGGCGCACAGCAGCGGTGTCCCCGCCGGATGGATCTCCCCGTCGAGCGTGACGACCACACCCGGGTGGTCTGTCATGGGGCAAGAGCCTAACGGCGATCGCGAACGCGACGAACCGGCAGCCCCGCAACGGCCCGTAGAGTTGTTCTGTGACCGCAGTTCCCGCCCCCGCCGCCGGACCGGACGCGGGCGCGGTCTGGCATTACGGCGACCCGCTGGGCGAACAGCGCGCAGCCCAAACCGGCGCCGTGCTGGTGGACCGCTCGCACCGGGCTGTGCTCGCCCTGACCGGCGCCGATCGCCAGAGCTGGCTGCACAGCATCTCGACGCAACACGTCAGCGAACTGCCCGACGGTGCCAGCACCCACAACCTCAGCCTCGACGCGCAGGGCCGGGTCGAGGATCACTGGATCCAGACCGAACTCGGTGGGGTCACCTACCTCGACACCGAGCCGTGGCGGGGTGAGCCGCTGCTGGCCTATTTGCGCACCTTGGTCTTCTGGGCGGATGTGGCACCTGCCGCGAGCGACCTGGTGGTGCTGTCGGCGTTGGGTCCCGGGCTCGCTGATCGTGCCGTGCTCGACGCGCTGGGCCTCGACGCGTTGCCGGCGGAGATGACCGCGGTGCCGCTGCGCGGCGGCGGGTTCGTGCGCCGGATGGCCAGCGGCCGCGACGGACTGGTCGAGCTGGACCTGCTGGCGACGCGCGACCAGGCGACGGATTGGCAGCACCGGTTGGCGCGGGCCGGGGTTCGCCCGGCCGGGATCTGGACCTATGAAGCCCACCGGGTGGCGGCCACCCGGCCGCGGCTCGGTGTGGACACCGATGAACGCACAATTCCGCACGAAGTAGGCTGGATCGGCGGACCCGGAGCGGGGGCTGTTCACCTGGACAAGGGCTGCTATCGGGGGCAGGAGACCGTGGCGCGGGTACACAATCTGGGCAAGCCGCCCCGCATGCTGGTGTTGCTTCACCTCGACGGATCGGTGGACCGGCCGACAACAGGTGACGTGGTGCGGGCCGCTGGCCGCCCGGTGGGCCGGCTGGGCACCGTCGTCGACCACGTCGATCTGGGCCCGGTGGCGCTGGCGCTGGTCAAGCGCGGACTGCCGGCCGAGACGGCCTTGGTCACCGGCGCAGACGGCGGCGTCAGCGCGGTGATCGACCCTGATTCGCTGCCGCCGGCCGATGGGGTCGGCGCCGGCCGGGCCGCCGTCGAGCGGCTGCGCGGAGCCACGCGCTGACTGCGTGCACACCCGTGGGCCAGACCACCGCGCCAGGACCGGGCACGGTAAACTGTGCGCAGGACAATAAACTCACTGACAGATCGGAGCCGCCTACTCGTTGGGCCGCTCCGTTATTGCGCGAGGGGGTTCCCCCATGGGCCGCGGCCGGGCTAAGGCGAAGCAAACCAAGGTTGCTCGAGAACTGAAGTACAGCTCCCCCCAAACCGATTTCGACCGACTCCAGCGCGAGCTGTCCGGGTCGGGCACGCAGGACGCCGACCGGCTGGACGGCGACGACGAATTCCGCGACGACCCCTGGGACGATCCCGGCGACTGGCGGAGCTAGAACCTCGGGTGCTGGCCGACGAGCTTGGCTCGGGGGCCGGCCTTCCCGGACTTGCTGACGGTTCCCAGCAACCAGCAATCCAAGTGGCGGGCGGTCAGCACGGCCAAAGCGCGGTCGGTGTCCTCGGCAGCGACAACGGCCACCATGCCGACACCCATGTTGAACGTCTTCTCCATCTCGGCGCGAGCGACCCGACCGCGCTGCGCGATCATCGCGAATACCGGAGCCGGTGTCCAGGTGGCGCGGTCGATCTCGGCCACCAGGCCGTGCGGGATGACCCGCGCCAGGTTGCCCGCCAACCCGCCGCCGGTGATGTGACAGAACGTGCGGACTTGAGTTTCGGCGGCCAACGCCAGACAGTCCTTGGCATAGATCCGGGTCGGCTCCAGCAGCTCTTCACCCAGCGTGCGACCGAACTCCTCCACGTACCCGGCCAGGTTCATCCGGTCGATGTCCAGCAACACGGCGCGGACCAGCGAATACCCGTTGGAATGCAGACCGGACGAACCCATCGCGATCAAGACGTCGCCGGGCCGCACGCGCTCAGGCCCCAGCACATCGTCGGCCTCGACCACGCCGACTCCGGTCGCCGAGATGTCATAGTGATCGGGTTCGATGAGCCCCGGGTGTTCGGCGGTCTCGCCGCCCAGCAGCGCACAACCCGCACGCATGCACCCCTCGGCGATCCCCGAGACGATCGCGTTGAGTCGCTCGGGCACGATCCGGCCCACGGCGATGTAATCCAACAGGAACAGCGGCTCGGCACCGCAACACACCAGGTCATCGACCACCATCGCGACCAGGTCCAACCCGACCGTGTCGTGCTTGTCCATCGCCTGAGCGACCGCTAGCTTGGTGCCGACGCCGTCGCTGGACGCCGCCAGCAGAGGTTCGCGGTAGCCGCCGCGCAGCGCGAACAACCCGGCAAAGCCCCCGAGCTGGCTGCGTACTTCGGGTCTGGTGGCTTTAGACGCCAGCGGCCTGAACAACTCGACCGCTCGGTCACCGGCCTCGATGTTCACACCTGCGGATGCATAGGTGATGCCGCGCGGGCCCGGTTCACTTCCCGAGCGCTTGCCCGGGCCGTTCTCAGGGTCGGTCATCGCGATAAAGGCTACCGCTCGGCGCGGACGTGGCGGTACCCGCGTGCGCCGGGCTACGGATGCCGCAGCACAGCGGCCTGCTCGGCCTCCGGAGATAATTCGGCGCTGGTGCCGTCGGCGCGCTCGACAGCCCCGAGCGCCGCGTTGGCCAGCATCTGCTCGACGACGTTCTTGCCCAGCGTGGCGTCACTGGGCAGCTCGATCGGGTACACGCCGTCGAAGCAGGCCGCGCACAGCCGCGAGGAAGGCTGCTCGGTGGCCGCGACCAACCCCCGCAGCGAGATGTAGCCCAGCGTGTCGGCGTTGATGGCATGACGTACCGCGTCGAGCATCTCGCTCTCGTTCTCGACGGCGTTGGCGATCAGCTCGGCGGGCGACGGGAAGTCGATGCCGTAGAAGCAGGGCCACTTCACCGGCGGGGAAGCGATGCGTACGTGCACCTCGACGGCACCGGCCTCGCGCAGCATCCGCACCAGCGCGCGCTGCGTGTTGCCCCGAACGATCGAGTCGTCGACGACGATGAGCCGCTTGCCGCGGATGACCTCTTTGAGCGGGTTGAGCTTGAGCCGGATACCGAGCTGGCGGATGGTCTGCGACGGCTGGATGAACGTGCGCCCCACGTAGGCGTTCTTCACCAGGCCCTGCCCGTAGGGGATGCCGGACTCCTGCGCGTAGCCGACCGCCGCGGGAGTACCGGACTCCGGAACGCCGATCACCAGGTCCGCGTCGATCGGGCACTCGCGGGCCAGCCGACGACCGATCTCGACCCGGGCGCCGTGCACCGAACGGCCCGCGATCGTGCTGTCGGGGCGCGCCAGGTAGATGTATTCGAAGACACATCCTTTCAGATTGGGGTTGGCGAAGCGGCTCGAGCGCACCCCGTCGGCGTCGATCGCCAGCAATTCACCGGGCTCGATGTCGCGGACGAACGAGGCGCCGACGATGTCGAGGGCTGCGGTCTCAGAGGCCACCACCCAGCCGCGGTCGAGCCGACCCAGCGACAGCGGTCGTACTCCGTACGGATCGCGGGCCGCATACAGCGTGCCTTCGTCCATGAACGTCAGGCAGAAAGCGCCGCGTACGGTCGGAAGCAGTTCCAGCGCAGCTTGCTCCAGGCTGGAGTCGGCCGCGCCGTGGGCCAGCAACGCCCCCAGGATGTCGGAGTCGGTGCTGGCGCCGCCGGGTGCGCGGGTGCTGATCAACCCCGCTTCCCGGGCCCGGGTCACCAGCGCGGCACTGTTGACCAGATTGCCGTTGTGCCCCAACGCCACCCCGGTGCCGGCTGCGGTGGTGCGGAACACCGGCTGGGCGTTTTCCCAGGTGGTTTGACCGGTGGTGGAGTAGCGGCAGTGCCCGATCGCGACGTGGCCCTGCATCGCGGCCAGGGTCTGCTCGTCGAACACCTGGCTGACCAGGCCGAGGTCCTTGAAGACCAGCACCTGGGAGCCGTCGGCGACGGCTATTCCCGCGGCCTCCTGACCGCGGTGCTGCAAGGCGTACAAGCCGAAGTAAGCGAGCTTGGCGACTTCCTCACCAGGGGCCCAAACCCCGAAGACGCCGCACTCTTCGCCGGGGGGGTTGTCCTCGGGTTGCGGCTGCTGGGTGGTCACGGTGGGCGGCTCCTGGGCGCAGTTCGGTGACGCAAAGAAGTCTACGGGCAACCCGGGCGAAGGTCCGAATCGAGTTGGCGTGTCGCCGGTTTTACTCCGGATCACCTGCAGATGACCGATCCCGGAAGGTGTCAGAATTCACATCTGCCACATTGGTATCCGCCGGAGGATCAAGGCCGCCACTCTCGGGTGGGTCGGCCAGGCGCATCAGCGGCAGCCACTGCTGGATCTGGGCGGCTCGCGGCCCGGACAGGTGCACCGTTCCGGCGGCCGCGGCGTCGGCCATCGCGAGCAGCCCGGTGGCCAACAGCAGCCAGGTCCGAGGATCGGTTTGGACGACATTGGGTGGGTTGCCGCGGGTGTGGCGCGGTCCGCTGACGCACTGCACCGCAACGAACGGCGGAATCCGTACCTCGACGCTGGACCCCGGCGCCTGCTCGGCCAGCGCGCGGGCGGTCAGGCGCACCGCGGCCGCCAGTTCGGCGCGATCCGGGAAGGGCCGGGTATCGTCGCGCAGCCACTCCGCCACAGACAGCACCGCGGCGCGGGTGCGCACCGGATCAGTCCGGCGCCGAGCAGCCACGCCTCACCCCATAGCCGGGCCGTCGTTGGACCGCCAAGGCGGCCACGGCGGCGGTTTCGTTGATCGCCAAGTGCGCCAGGATCGGAGCTGCCAGGCTGCCGGAACGCTCTGCCAGCCAACCGAATACCCAACCCACGACGGCGGTGGCCACCACGGTGGGAGCCACCGGCTCACCGCTCGCTCGAGCGTCGGCGATATGGGACAGCCCGAAGGCGGCGGCTTGGGTCAGCCGGCCGCGGCGGGCGCCGAACACACGGGTGGCAGAGCCCAATGCGGCGCGGAAGCCGGCCTCCTCGGCCCACACCGTGCCCAGCGGGATCTGCCATAGCAGCCAGATCGGCGCCGACCGGGGCAACACCCGGCCGGCCATCGACGACCGCACCAGGGGCGCCGACGTCACCGCCGCGACAGCGGTCGCCGCGACAGCGCCGCTGGTCAGCCCCAGCCGCAATCCCGCCCACACGGCGGGTGGGCGCAGCCCCAGCGGGGCGCGGGTGAGCAGCACCAATACCCCGGCCAAACCCGCCTGGGTCGGTACCCGCCACCTCATCGGGATCCTGGGGCCGACGAAGCTGAAACCCACCAGACCGGCAGCTAACAGCAGCGCCCACATCCTGCGAGAAGAGATGTCGCCCATCAGTTTTCAGGACCGTTGGCAGCGGCGGTACTGTCCAGCACCGCACGGATGCGCTCGGTGTCGGCGGTGGTCCAGCCCCTCGGGGGCACTACCGCGACCCAGCCGTCCAAGATCGTGTTGCGATAGTTGTGGCCGTGTCCGGCGGGCATGTCCAAGGCATGCGGCAAGTCGGCACTGACCTGCCAGAACGTCACGACCGGATACCAGCGCATCGACGCGGTGCGATCCTGCCCGGGTGGTTCGACGAGCCAGTCCGGCCGGCCGAACAGCAGGTCGGGCGACCACCAGACCACCGGGTCGGAGGGATGCTGCTCGAACAGCACCCGGGTGCCCTGCCACGGGGGAGCCGCGACCTGGGCGACGTCTGCCGGGTCGACGGCTTCACAGAACCGCACTCGCCGCCCGTTGTCGTAGCGCGGCGCCACCTCGGTGGTGCCGGGATCGCGCCGGGAGATCAGCGCGTGCCACAACGGGCTGGCCTGCGGAGGTCCGACCCAGAGCACCGCGTCGAAGCCCTGCTTTTCGATGTCCGGCAGATAGGTGAAGGCGGCTTGCCCGGCCAGCGAGCCCAGGCTCTCGCCGTAGAGCACCAACTTCGGACGGTGATCGGGCGGCAGTTGCTGCCAACGGTCGTGCACGGTGTCGATCAACAGGCGGCCGGAGTCCATCGATTTTTGCCGGTCGGCCAGAAACGACACCCAGCTCGGCAGGTAGGAGTACTGCACACCGACGACCGCGGTGTCGCCGTTGTACATCATCTCCACTGCGTCCGATGCGGCCGCGTCGATCCAGCCGGTACCGGTGGTCGGGACGACGACGAGCACTTGGCGGGTGAACGCACGGGTGCGCTCGAGTTCTGCAACGATCACCTTCATCCGGTCCCGCGCGTCGGCGGCGCTGCGCAGCCCCGCGTACACCCGGATGGGCTCCTTGGCGGGCCGGCCGTTGAGCCGGGTCAACTCGCCGGCGTGCGGGCCGGTGGCGACGAACTTGCGGCCCTCGCGGCCCAACGTGTCCCAGGGCACCAACGATGTTGGGCTGCCAGACTTCTCGGGCAGCATCGGCTGTGACACGCCCAGCGGGGTCGCGGCGTCGCGCGGTTGGGAAATATCGTTCGCGGCGGCGAAGAATCCCCGGACAAGGACGCCGTTGATCAAGGTCACCAGCAGCGCCACCACAATCGCCGTGCCGATGAACAGCGCCACCTCGCTGTGCAGATTCCACCGCCTGATCAGCATCCGGGCCAGCAACTTGACGGCGTCGATGAGTACCCGCACCGTCGACACCAGCACCGCGCTGACGGCTACCGCGATGCTCAGGGTGCGCAAGTACCCCGGCGTTGTCGGGCCGGCCATACCCATCAGCGCGGACACCTGCCGCTGCCAGGCGGCAGCCGGGACGAGCATCAGCACGCAGGCCGTCGGAGCGATGCCCACCACGGCGGCCTTCAGCCAGAACAACACCCGCGCCGGCGGCGGCCACCAGGCGACGTTGCGCAGCACGAAACGCTCTACCGTCCGGCCGACGACCACACCCAGCCCGTAGCCGAACGCGGCGTTGATGCCGCCGATCAGACCCTGCAGCAACCAGCCCCGCGGCAACAGCGACGGCGTCAGCGACAAGCAGAAGAACAACGCACCGAACGCCACTCCGACGAAGCTCAACCGCACCAGGCTCCACGCCCACACCAGCAGCGGATGCCGCCCGCGAGGCTCGGCCGGCGCCGACTCGCCGGTGATGTCGTCTACTGAAAGGCCCATGGCGCTATCCGAACAGGGCCGGCAGCACACCCCGGAACGCGCCGCGCAGCTCGGCCAGCGACACCGTGAACAACCCTTGGACTTCCAGCGCGTCCGAACCCTGGTCGACCACGCCGATACGGGTGACCGGCAATCCCCGTGCCTCGCACAGCGACCGAAACCGGCTCTCCCGGGCGGGGGGCACGGCCACCAGCACCCGGCCGGCCGATTCGGAAAAAAGAAAAGTGAACGGGCCGGTGCCCGAGTGGAAATCCTCGGGAACCACAATGCGGCAACCGGTTTCGCCGGCCAGCGCCGACTCCACCACAGCCTGCGCCAGGCCGCCTTCGGACAGGTCGTGGGCCGCCGACACCAGCCCGTCGCGGGAGGCGGCGCGCAGCACCTCGGCCAGCAGCTTCTCCCGGGCGAAATCCACCGCGGGCGGCAGCCCACCCAGGTGGCCGGCCGTGACCTGCGCCCAGACCGAGCCGTCGAATTCGTCGCGGGTGTCGCCGAGCAGCAGCAGCGTCTCATCCGGCGCGGCGCCCATCGCCGTCGGGAGGCGCCGGCTCACGTCCTCGAGGACGCCCAGCACGCCGACGACCGGGGTGGGCAGGATCGGCGTCGACCCGGTTTGGTTGTAGAAGCTCACATTGCCGCCCGTCACCGGAATGCCGAGCGCCGCACAGCCGTCGGCCAGTCCGCGCACCGCCCGGGCGAACTGCCACATCACCGCAGGGTCTTCGGGAGAGCCGAAATTCAGGCAGTTGGTGACCGCGACCGGGGTGGCGCCGGTGACGGCGACGTTGCGGTAGGCCTCGGCCAGCGCGAGTTGGGCGCCGGTGTAGGGATCCAGCGCGGTGTAGCGCCCGGACCCGTCGGTCGACACCGCGATGCCGCGGCCGCTGTGCTCGTCGACCCGCAGCACCCCCCCGTCGGCGTGCTCGGCCAGCACCGTGTTACCGCGCACGTAGCGGTCGTACTGCTCGGTGATGAACGCGCGGCTGCACAGGTGTGGACTGCCCACCATCGCCAGCAAGGTCGCGCGCAGCTCGTCGCCGCTGACCGGGCGGGGCAGCCGGCTCGACCGGTCGGCGTTGAGCGCATCCTGCGACTCGGGCCGGGCGATCGGCCGCTCGTACACCGGGCCCTCGTGGGCCACCGTGCGCGGCGGCACGTCCACGACGGTCTCGCCGTGCCAGGTGATCCGCAACCGGTCACCGTCGGTGACCTCGCCGATCACGGTGGCCAATACCTCCCATTTGCGGCATACGGCCAAGAACGCGTCGACGTTTCGCGGTTCCACCACCGCGCACATCCGCTCCTGCGATTCGCTGCAGAGCACCTCCGCGGGGGTCATGTTCTTGGACCGTAACGGCACTTTGTCGAGTTCGACAGCCATACCGCCATCCCCGGCGGAGGCTAATTCCGATGTGGCACAAGCTAATCCAGCACCACCGAGGTCCTGGATACCGACCACCAAGCCGGCCGCGTACAGCTCCAGGCAGCACTCGATGAGCACTTTCTCGGTGAACGGGTCGCCGACTTGGACCGAGGGCAGCTTTTTGCGGCCGGGTCCTGATTCATCCCCGGCGAAGGTGTCCGAGGCCAGCACCGACACCCCGCCGATGCCGTCAAGGCCGGTGCGCGCACCGAACAGGATGATCTTGTTGCCGGTGCCCGAGGCGAACGCCAGCTGGAGATCCTCGGCTCGCAGCACTCCCACGCACAGCGCGTTGACCAGCGGATTGCCCGCATAGCAGTCGTCGAAGACGGTCTCGCCGCCGATGTTGGGCAGGCCCAGCGAGTTACCGTAGCCGGCGATGCCGCGGACCACGCCGTCGAGCACCCGGCGGGTGTCGGGGGCGTCGGCGGGCCCGAACCGCAGTTGATCCATCACCGCGACCGGCCGCGCGCCCATCGCCATGATGTCGCGCACGATGCCGCCCACCCCGGTGGCGGCGCCCTGGTAGGGCTCGACGTAGGAGGGGTGGTTGTGCGATTCCACCTTGAAGGTCACCGCCCAACCGTCGCCGATGTCGACGACCCCGGCGTTTTCCCCGATGCCGGCCAGCATCGTCGCCCGCATCGCCTCGGTGGTGGTCTCGCCGAAGTAGCGCAGGTGGACCTTCGACGACTTATACGAGCAGTGCTCACTCCACATCACCGCGTACATGGCCAGCTCGGCGTCGGTGGGCCGCCGGCCCAGAATGTCCCGGATCCGCTGGTACTCGTCGTCTTTGAGGCCCAGCTCGCGAAACGGCTGTGGCAGGTCGGCGGTGGCCGCGGCGCGCTCGACGGTGTCGAGGGTGGGCCCAGACGTCACGGATCACAGTGTAAGACGCGCGGGTCCGCTCAGGCGGGCGACAGGAACGCCTGCAGCGCGGCGGCATAGGCGGCGACGTCGCGGGCGCCCATCAGCTCCCGCGCCGAGTGCATGGCGAGCTGGGGTGCGCCCACGTCGACGGTCGGGATGCCGGTGCGAGCCGCGGTCAGCGGGCCGATCGTCGAGCCGCAGGGCAGGTCCGCGCGATGTTCGTAGCGTTGCAGGGGCACCCCGGCCTGGGCGCAGGCCAGTGCGAACATCGCCGCCGTGCGGCTGTCGGTGGCGTAGCGCAGGTTCGGCTGCACTTTGAGCACCGGACCGGCGTTGACGGCGATCAGGTGTCCCGGCTCGTGGCGCTCCGGGTAGTTGGGGTGGGTGGCATGGGCCATGTCCGCCGACGCCACCGCAGATCCCGTGAGCCGCCGCAGGAAGTCCTCCCGGTCACCGCCCGCGGCCAACACGATCCGTTCCAGCACGGTCGACAGCAGCTCGGACTGGGCGCCGTGGTCGGAGCCGGACCCGACCTCTTCGTGGTCGAACAACGCCAGCACCGGCAGATACCCGCGGGGGTGGACGGCCAACAGCGCCTCCAGCCCCGCGTAGCAGCTGGCCTGGTTGTCCAGGCGCGGCGCGCTGACGAAGTCGTCATCGACACCACAGCACCTCGACGGCGTCAGGTCGTGGGTCATCAGGTCGGCGCCGAGCACGGCGTCGGCGGCGACACCGGCCCGGGTGGCGACGTAGTCGAGAAACGATCGGGCCTCCGAACCGGCCGCCCACACCGCGTTGACGTGACGCTGCGGGTCCAGGCTCACCGCCGTGCGGTCCTCGGCCAGATGGATGGCCAGCTGGGGCACCCGCAGAATCGGTTCGTCGATGCGCACCAGCCGGTGCTGCAGGCCCGCGTCGGTGCGGATCGACAATCGCCCGCTGATGCCGAGATCGCGGTCCAGCCACGAATTCAGCCACGCGCCCCCGTATGGCTGCAGGGCCACCACCTGCCATCCGGCGACCGTGCGGTCGGGATGCTGCTTGACCCGCAGGTTGGGGCTGTCGGTGTGGGCGCCGACGATGCGAAACGGCCACCCCGAGCGTTCGATCCGATTCCCGCTGCTGTCCCAGGCCACCAGCGAGCCGGCCCGCACGGTGAAGAACTTCCCCGCTGGTGGCCACCGGTCCGCCTCGGCCAGGTCGGTGTATCCGGCGGCACGCAGGCGCGACGCCACGGTGGCGCAGACGTGAAACGGCGACGGGGAGGCGTCGATGAACTCACACAGGCCTGGTGCCGTGGCCGCCATGGCCCCATCTTTTCATCACGGCACCAGACGTTAGGGTCGACACCGTGACGGATGCGCAGCCGCAGCCAGTTCTGGCGCCGCTGACCTCTGCTGCGATTTTTCTGGTGGCCACCATCGACGCAGGCGGGGAGCCGACCGTCCACGAGGTGCTGCCCGGCATTTCCGGACTGGTTCGGGCAATCGGATTCCGCGATCCGGCCAAACGGCTCTCGCTGGTCACCGCGATCGGCTCTGCGGCCTTTGACCGGCTCTTCGCCGGTCCGCGGCCCGCCGAGCTGCACCCGTTCGTC
>NZ_VYIK01000549.1 GCF_008709575.1 Mycobacterium sp. | reverse complement strand
CGTAATGTTTGCCGACCTGGTAGCCGACGCTGTCGCCGATGATCGCGCCGGCGGATGCCACGAGGATCACCAGCCACAGCGACAGCGCGCCTTGGCCGGCCGCCACCCCGGCAAGAAGCACCGCGGTCTCACCGGGAAAGACGATGCCGACGAAGGCCGACGCCTCCAGCAGCGGGAGCAGAAACGCGGCGCCGAGCAGCACACCGGCGGGTAGCCTGACGAGCCAGTCGAGGGCCTGATTCATCTCGTCTTGACCACGCCTGCGCCTCCGACCACCACGTCGGCCAATCTAGCAATGGCAATGGCGGCCATCCGATCAGCCTGATGAGGTCGGACCAACGGCGCAGCCGTGGTGGGCGTGATCACAGCATGACGCACATGCGGTGGCGGGTATCGCCGTCTACACTATGATTCATAGATATCTGTCGATGAAAGGATCCATAGATATCTTCCGATGAAAGGACGCGTTGAGATGACCACCGAAAACCACGAGCTGCGCGAGCAGGTTCGCGAGCGCTACGCCGCGGCTGCCGCCGCGC
>NZ_VYIK01000548.1 GCF_008709575.1 Mycobacterium sp. | reverse complement strand
AGGGTCGTGAATCTGGGAAATGCGCAGCCCTGGATGCAATCTCAATACCGGTCGGCCTACCGACTGCGCTAATGAGGCAACTTTCATCCCTGCGACGCATCCCCCGAAACCGCCAGGGCTGATCCCCCGGAATGTCCCACCGCGCACCTTCTATGACAGCCATAGTGCTAATCAGCTGCCGTCGATACGACACACGAATCGGATCTTGGCCGGCTCGGTGGGGCCGCCGTCTTCCCAGTAGGCGCAGATTGTGGTGGGCGTGCAGACCTGGGGTGGCACCACAGCCGGGAACCGCGCAGCAGGGGTGGCGGTTCTCGAGCGCGCGGCTGGCGCCGATCGCCTGCCCGCCGCGTTCGAAAACCAGACTTGACGAGTGGCACTACAAGTCAGGTATCGGCGGTCGGACTCGCTCAGTGCCGAACCCAGATGCAGCACCGCGGCGCGCTGAGCGACGTCGATGTGAACCACCACCGTGGTGCTGGGCGTGCGGGCGGCGGACCGCCTCGGCGTCCCAGCCGGCCTCGACCAGACGCAGAAAGG
>NZ_VYIK01000547.1 GCF_008709575.1 Mycobacterium sp. | reverse complement strand
CGAGTTCGCCCGCACCCTGACCATGACCGACCTGGTGACCGGCTGGACCGAGAACTACTCGATCCGGCGCGGCGTCCCCGGTGGTGACGGCAGCGACGATGCAGCAGAGGACTTTTGGGCTCCTCGGCGAGCGGTAAGTGGAATTTCTGCGCCGATGCGGCGTCCAGGACGGTCCGCAGCCGCTCGATACCGGCGTCGTCGACGCGCTCGGCGGCCAGTGCCGCAGCCAACGGCTCGACGAGTAACCGCGCGTCGGGCAGGTCGTCGACCGCGATAGACATTCCGGTAGATCACGATGGCGCTGGTCGCCGGGCCGGCATCGGGCTCGAGATCAACAGACCGCCGCCCGGTGCGCGCCGCATGCACGCGACCTGATGGTTCACCTGGTGGCGCTGTTGTAGGGCCTGCTCGGAACCCAGCGATTCGCCGGTCGGCCAGCCGCGGCGGATGATTTCGGTCTCGATGCGACGCGCGATCTGCGAAGCGCGTTTGCCGGGCTGCTGTTCATTACTCAATGACGCACTCGCACAGATCAGCTCA
>NZ_VYIK01000546.1 GCF_008709575.1 Mycobacterium sp. | reverse complement strand
CGGATGAACACGTTCCTTGACGCCGAGGTTCCCGACGTCGCGGGCCATCTGTTCGGTCGTGAGCGCATCAACCTGGCCGCCGTGCGCGAGCCGTTCAAACAGGCGTACGGCCCGCACTGCTTCTACTGCGGCATGCACCTGCCGGTGAACAATCCCGTCGATCATGTGCTGCCGTGGTCGCTGGTGGGTATCGACGGGCTGGCCAATCTGGTGTTGGCGTGCGCGCGTTGCAACGCCGACAAGGCCGGGGCGCTGCCGGCGGTATCGATCATCGACCTGGTCCTGCAGCGCGACCGGGACGTGCTGGAGCACATCGCATCCGAGATCCAGTGGCCCACACAGCATGACCGAGTCGTGGCCGCCGCGCTCGGTATTTACCGCGTCCAGCCCGCAGGCGTGCCGACGTGGTCGGGATACAAAAAGACTGAGCGGCTGGACATCGCCTTCCCGCCGTCATGGACGTGAATTTCTGGCTGTCGCGGCCGGAGGCCGTGCCTTCACCGCCGCGTCGGCGACGAACGTTGCCACTCGTCACGGTGTCG
>NZ_VYIK01000545.1 GCF_008709575.1 Mycobacterium sp. | reverse complement strand
GAACGATCCCGAGTACGCGCACATCGGCTCGCCGCTGTTCGTGTTTGCTGATGCGTCACAGAAGCTGGCCATGCTCGCACTCGAACTGGCCAAGGACCGCAAGAAGAATCCCGGCGACGATCTGCTCACCTGGGTCGCCCAGGCCGAATACGAGGGCCATAAGCTGTCTACCGAGGAGGTGGGGGTCTTCTTCTCGCTGTTGGCCGCGGGCGCCAACGACACCACCCGCCATGCCATGGCGCACGTCCTGAGTCTGTTCCAGCAGCACCCGGACCAGCACGCCTATCTGATGGCAGATTTCGAAGCCCGGGTCGACGATGCTGTCAACGAAGCGTTGCGGATGGAGCCGCCGCTGATGCACTTCCGTCGAACCGCGTTGCGCGACTACGAGATCGGCGGGGTGACCATCAAACGGGGCGACAAGGTGGCGATGTGGTACATCTCGGCCAACCGCGATGAGGACGTCTTCGACCATCCCGACGTCTTCGACATCTCCCGCACGGCCAAGCACAACCCACACCAGGCCTTCGGCGGTGGCGGAC
>NZ_VYIK01000544.1 GCF_008709575.1 Mycobacterium sp. | reverse complement strand
TGATCATCACCGGGGCGGGCGGAAAGGCGTTCTGCACCGGCTTCGACCTGGACGAGGTCGAGATCATCACCAGGATGTCGGTTCCCGAATTCACCGACCTGGTGGAGACGGCCGCGTCTGGGTCCACCGGGCTGCGCGCCCTGCCGTACCCGGTGATCGCCGCGGTGAGCGGCCCGGCGGCCGGTGGTGGTCTGTCGTTGGCGCTGGCCGCCGACATCCGGATGGCCGACCACACCGCGAGTTTCAGCGCCGGGTTCGTGCGGGTCGGGCTGTCCATTGGCGAACTGGGCACGTCGTGGAACTTGGTCCGGCTCATCGGGCCCGGCCGGGCGGCGGAGCTGGCGTTCACCGGACGCACGGTGCGGGCCGTCGAAGCCTGGCGCATCGGACTGGCCGACCGGCTCACCGAGACGGGCAGCGCGCTCGAAGCAGCAATCGAGCTGGCCGAATCCATCGCGGAAAACTCGGACGACAGCACGAGATCCACCAAGAACGCGTTGGTCCGTAACTTCGAGAACAACTCATTCCGGTCCGCGCTGGAGG
>NZ_VYIK01000543.1:306-544 GCF_008709575.1 Mycobacterium sp. | reverse complement strand
TGGGGTTCCGATCCTCGGCGCTGTGCAAAGCCCAGCGCCGCTACTCAGCCCCCAACTTGCCTGACATCCACGACACGTTCCGATCCTCGGCGCTGAGCAAAGCCCAGCGCCGCCGGCGCGCTGCAGGACTTCCTGAATAGGCACCGAAGGGTTCCGATCCTCGGCGCTGAGCAAAGCCCAGCGCCGCCGATGGTCGAAGCGCTCACCCGCGCTGTCGCAGTGACGTTCCGATCCTCGG
>NZ_VYIK01000543.1:0-277 GCF_008709575.1 Mycobacterium sp. | reverse complement strand
AGCCCAGCGCCGCGGTTGCGCCGCCGAGCAATTACCCTCGCGGGGTGAAAGTTCCGATCCTCGGCGCTGAGCAAAGCCCAGCGCCGCATGTGGCTGATGCGGCAATCCCCTCTAGTCGCCGGGTTCCGATCCTCGGCGCTGAGCAAAGCCCAGCGCCGCAAGGACGCCTCGGTGTAGCGCGGCGGCGGGTTGGTGCATGTTCCGATCCTCGGCGCTGAGCAAAGCCCAGCGCCGCGTCGGTAACACTTCAGCGTCTCGGGTGATGCTGCGGTTCCGA
>NZ_VYIK01000542.1 GCF_008709575.1 Mycobacterium sp. | reverse complement strand
ACTTTCGCTAATTCAACAGCGTGTCACGCCAAGTTGCGTGCAAAACCGGGGCTAGGTGCCACCGCTTCACTTGTCGGTGCGGTCGCCCGCTTGCTCTACCCGATGGCCAACGCCAAATTCGGCTGCCGTGACTGGGCGGTGCTCTCGTCTCTGCTGCTGGTCATTCCGATGTCGGGAGCCATTGTGCTGCTGGCTCATCCCGGCCTGCCGCTGTGGCCCTACCTGCTCTGCGCGGCACTCAACGGGCTGGGGGCAGGGAACTACTCGTCATCGCTGGCCAACTCGGAAGCCTTTTACCCGCAGCGACTCAAGGGCTTCGCACTGGGGCTCACCGGCGGGATCGCTAACCTCGGTTCGGCGTCGATTCAAGCGGTCGGGCTGGTGTCCCTGGCCGTCGCCGGCAACCTGGCGCCGTACTGGGTCTGCGCGATCTATCTACTGCTGCTGGCCATCGGTGCGTTCGGAGCGGCGCTGTTCATGAACAACCTCGACTACCGCATTGAGATGACCCACTTCAGGTCGATCCTTCCGCTGCCGGACACATG
>NZ_VYIK01000541.1 GCF_008709575.1 Mycobacterium sp. | reverse complement strand
CGGTGTCGGCGCGGCAGGAGGCGCCGAAGACGGGCCAGGGGCCACGGCGGACGTGACGACGATCGGCGCCGGCCCGGCCGCCGGCAGCACGGTGGGCGCCGCCGCGACGGGAGCCGGCGCCGAGACGCTGACGGGCTGCGCAAGACCGGCCAGCCCGGCCAGGCCGGCCCCTGCCCCGGGAACGATTGCCGGGCCGGCCGCACTCGCCAATGCTGCCGCGTTCTCGGCCGTAAAGATCCCGAGTTGCTCGATGTGAAGCGGGATGTCGAACAGCGCCCAGCTGAAGAAGTACTGGGCGGCCTCCGCCGGATTGTGCGCCAGGTAGGTGCCGAACTGTTGGGCGTCCTCGAAGAGTTCGAGCGATCGGACGACCCACCAGATCGCCTGGCCCGGATCCGCATAGGAGTCGTAGACGGCTCCGTTGACCGTGCCCGCGGTGGGATTCCAATTCACCCCGAAGTTCTTCAGCAAGTCCGCGACCACGTTGTCGAACCACAGATCGATCTTCGGGTCGTGGGCCACCAGGGTGTTTCCGATGCCGACCT
>NZ_VYIK01000540.1 GCF_008709575.1 Mycobacterium sp. | reverse complement strand
AGAAGAAGGATTCACTGAAACGCTTTGCCGACACCTATATCCACTCGGGATCCCAAGACAGATGACCGACACCGAACACCCTGCACACGCCGCGGGCCGGCGCTCCCGCGAGGCGGTTCGGGCGAGGGACAAAGACGCGTGGCTGGCGGTGTTCGCCGAGGACGCCATCGTCGAAGACCCGATCGGGCCGTCGCATTTCGACCCCGAAGGCAAGGGGCACCGGGGCCGGGACGCCATCTCGGCATTTTGGGACAAGGCGATTGCGCCCACGGATCGCATCGAGTTCGACTTCCGCGACACCTACCAGTGCGGCAACGAGGAAGCCAACGTCGGCGCCATCGTCATCACGATGGCCGGGCACCAGGTCACCGCCGACGGGGTGTTCACCTACAAAGCCGACGACGAGGGCAAGTTGGTCGCGTTGCGCGCGTACTGGGAGGTCGACCGGGCGGCCGCGACCGCGCGGCCGGTTTAGAGCGGTTTCAGCCCGGCCAGGTAGCGCCGGGCCAATTCCTGATAGGCCTGCGGATTGGCGTTCACCCACAT
>NZ_VYIK01000053.1 GCF_008709575.1 Mycobacterium sp. | reverse complement strand
ACATGTGAACGTGGGTTGCCGACAGGAAACGGGTCCTGGCCGGTAGAGCCACAAGATGTGGGAGGCCCCAGTGAAGGTTCAGCGTACGAGCCATTCTGACCTGGCGGTCGCCCTGGGGGGATGAAAATTGTGCGGTGGTCGCCTGTCGACGCCGTCCGACACTGTGGTCCTGCGAGGCCGTGTATCGAGCCGGGCGCCGGATGTCGTTGTATTGGGCCCTTCACTGTTGCCGCTTCATCGAGCACGAGGATCAGATTCGTTGTTCCCGTTGCGATATCCGCAGGCGACCACTGTCAGGTAGTTGGTGTTAAGGAGGATTCCATGCTGGCCGAGTCCCATGATGAGGAACAGATCATTGCCCGGGTGGCCGCCCTGGATATCGCGAAGGCGGAGTTGGTGTGCTGCGTGCGGGTGCCCTCGCCAGCCGGCGGTAAACGGCGATTGCAGGATGTCAGGACATACTCCACGATGACCCAGGCATTGACGGAGTTGGCTAATCGGCTTGTCGAGCTGGGTATCGAGCGAGTGGTGATGGAGGCGACGTCGTCGTACTGGAAACCGGTGTTCTACCTGCTCGAGGCGCACGGGCTGGACCCGTGGCTGGTCAACGCCCGCGACGTCAAACATCTGCCCGGTCGACCCAAGACCGATGTGCTGGACGCGGTGTGGTTGTGCAAGGTGGCCGAGCGGCAGATGCTGCGGCCCAGTTTCGTGCCGCCGTGGCCGATCCGCCGGTTGCGGGATCTGACCCGCTACCGCACCGATCTGGTGGCCGCGCGGACCGCCGAAAAGAATCGGGTGGAGAAGCTACTCGAAGACGCCGGCATCAAACTGTCGGTGGTGGCCTCCGACATCTTCGGGGTGTCGGGGCGGGCGATGCTGGCCGCGTTGGTGGCTGGCGAACGCGACCCCAAGGTGCTTGCCCAGCTGGCGCGAGCGCGGATGCGCGGCAAGATCGATCGACTTGAACAGGCCTTCGACGGGCATTTCGCCGATCATCACCGGTTCTTGCTGTCGCGCATGGTGGCGCGCATCGAGGGACTCGATGCCGATATCGCCGCCGTCGATGCGCAGATCGATGTGCAGCTGGCCCCTTTCGCCCAGGCGGCGACTCGGCTGGATGAGATCCCCGGCATCGGTCCGGTCGCCGCGGCCGCCATCATCGCCGAGATCGGGGTCGATATGTCACGGTTCCCGACCGCGGGACATCTGTGCTCGTGGGCGAAGTTCACCCCGGGCATTAACTCCTCGGCAGGCAAGTCCAAAGGCAGCGCTTCGTCGGGGCACGGCAATCCGTATCTGGCGCGCGTCTTGGGCGAGGCCGCCGTGGGCACCACCAAGACCAACACCTTCCTCGCCGCCCGCTATCGCCGCATTGCAAGACGCCGCGGACAACCCCGAGCTGTGGTCGCCGTCGGTCGTTCCATCCTGGTGATCATTTGGCACCTGCTTCAGGACCCCGAAGCCCGGTACCACGATCTGGGAGCCGATCACTACAGCCGACATGTCGATCCGACTGCCAAGAAGCGCAGCCACATTCGACAACTCGAAGCCCTCGGCTACACGGTCACTCTCACTCCCGCCGCGTAAGGACACGTGGTGCGAACCGAGGTCAGCGCACCATAATTTTCGGATCAGTGTTGGTTTGGATGTGCATGCGCGGTCGGTGGTTGGGTGCGCGTTGGACGGAGATACCGGTGAGGTATTCGAACGTCGGTTGACCCCGGATTATCAGGAGATTTTGGAGTGGTTGCGATCGTTGCCGGGCCGGGTCGCGGTGGCCTATGAGGCTGGCCCGACGGGGTTCGGTCTGGCGCGCTTTCTGGTGGCGGCTGGGGTGATGTGTCTGGTGGCCGCTCCGTCGAAGCTGCAACGCCCGACCGGGGATCGGGTCAAGACCGATGCCCGTGATGCGGCGCATCTGGCCCGGTTGCTGCATTTGGGTCAGATTGTGGAGGTCACGGTTCCCAGCGCCGAGCGGGAGGCGGCCCGAGATCTGGTGCGGGCACGAGAGGACTGCCGCGGGGATCTGATGAGTGCCCGGCATCGATTGTCGAAACTGCTGTTGCGGCAGGGGGTTATCTATTCCGGTGGAGGAACTTGGACCGGCAAGCACGAACTGTGGCTGCAGCGGCAGCGGTTTGACGCACCGGCGTTGCAGCTCACCTACGACACGGCACTGGACACGATGCTGGCCACCGTGGATCGCCGTAACCGCCTCGACGAGGCGATCGCCAAGTTGGCCGCCGACAGCGCCTACACCCCGGTGGTGACCCGGCTGGGTTGTCTGCGCGGGGTCTCGACGCTGACGGCGTTTGGGCTGGCCGTCGAGATCGGCGACTGGCACCGGTTGACCGGCCGCTCGATCGGCGCCTACCTGGGTCTGGTGCCCACCGAGTACAGCTCGGGGGCTTCCCGCTCGCAGGGGGCGATCACCAAGACTGGCAACGGCCACGCCCGCCGACTGCTCATCGAGGCGGCCTGGCATCACCGCCAGCCCTACCGACCTGGAATGGTGATGCGGCGCCGCTGGGACGCGGCCAGCCCGGCAGCACGGGCGCGCGGCCAACAGGCCAACCGGCGCCTGCACGAGCGCTGGTGTCGCTTCGATGCCCGTAACAAGCGCCCGGTGGTCGCCAACACCGCGATCGCCCGCGAACTGGCGGGCTGGTGCTGGTCACTGGCGGTCCTCGACAGCTAAACCCGCGCCCTCCACAACTGTCCGAATCGAGCCTGGTGGCGGCAGCGCCTGGGAGTGACCCGCGAACGCTTTATGAGCAATCCTGTTGCCTGACAACGTGATGACGCTCGACCTCTAGATCCGCGATCCACTCCAGCAGAACAGTCCGTCCTGCGGTAACCAACCCGCGAATATCAGACTTGACACCCGCGTCGACAACCTCGACACGCTCGCCAACCGGGACGATTCGGTCAACCGGAAGCGGGCGCCCGGCGACGGCCGCGGCGCCTGCTTCCCCCTGCCTGCTTGACAAAACGAATTACATATCAGAGCGTGTCGAACAACTGGCTGGGGTCGAGTCGTCGAAGTGGTAGGGCGATTTGGCTGGGGTAGTGGAAGCCTTCGTGTGCGGCCGGGGTGGTTTGGTAGTGGCGGTTGATGCGGCGGCAGTGGTTGATCTAGCCGTTGGTGCGTTCGACGACCCAGCGTCGGGGTTGGACGATGAACCCGCGGCCGGGTTTCGGCCCGGAGATCACCTCGACGGTGACACCGGCTCCGGCCGCGGCGCTGGTCACGGCCCGCCCGGTGCGGCCGCTTATCCACCCACAGGTGGCTGATGGTGGGGGCGACCCGCCTTGGCTTGCGCAGCAGCGCCGGGAATGCAGCCCGGTCGGTCACGTCGGCTGATGTGAGGATAGCGGCGAGCAGCACGCCGGCGGAATCGACGAGCACATGACGTTTGACGCTGTCGACTTTTTTTGCCCCGTCGAACCCGCGCGGCCCGGCCACCGGGGACGCCTTGACGCTGGAGGAGTCAACGACGGCGGTGGTGGGCCGACGGCGGCGGCCGCAGCGGGTGCGGACCTCGCCGCGGACGGTGGTGGGGATTCGCACCCAGGTGCCGTTGCGGCACCAGCGTGGGAAGTGTTTGTGCGCTGCTGACCACGACACGGTGACGTCGTGCGGCAGAGGCCGCCACGCGCACCCGCTGCGCAGCACGTGCAGCATCGCGTCGAGGTACTCGCGCCACCGCTGCGGTGGGCAGGGCCGCCCACGTTTTGGGATGTTTCGGGACGAGGAAGCCGGCGACGCACGCCCACGCGGTAATCAGACAGATCGGAGCGGTACCGGCGCCGCCCGGGCAGGTTTGGGTGAGTTGACTGTCGATGGTGATCCGATGCTTGGACACGTCGTCGCTGGCCAGGGTGTTTGTCGGTGTGGTGTGCGAGGCTGATCGGTGATGAGCCGCCACAGCACATTCCGGTTTTGTCTCGATCCCACCGTCGAGCAGTGTGCGGTGCTGGCCCGCCACGCCGGGGCGGCGCGGTTCGCGTTCAACCAGTGCCTGGCGATGGTGAAAACCGCGCTCACCGACCGCAAACCCGATCCGGACATCAAGGTGCCCTGGACTGGGTTTGATCTGATCAACACCTTCAACGCGTGGAAGAAAACCGAGGCCGCCGGGCGGGTGTTCACTGTCGATGCCCACGGCGCTGCCGAGGTGGTGGTGAGCGGGCTGGCCTGGCGGAGCCAGGTGTGCCAGCAGGTGTTCGAGGAAGCCGCCGTCGACCTGGGCAAAGGGCTGAAAGCCTGGTCGGATTCACGCTGTGGTCAGCGCAAAGGCAAACGGGTCGGGTTCCCGCGGTTCAAGAAAAAGACCGGCGACATCGCCTCGTTTCGGCTGCGCAACAAGCACCCCAAAGGCAAACCCGCCGCGATCCGCATCGGCGACAACAACCGGCCCCGCTCAGTCACACTGCCCGGCATCGGTGCTGTTGCGGTGCATGACGACACCCGTCGGCTGCGGCGCATGCTCGCCAAACACCGAGCGAAAATCTTGTTCGCGACCATCAGTCATCACGGGGGCCGGTGGTGGATCTCACTCAATGTCGAGGCCGCCGATCTGCACCCCGCCCATCAGCACCCAACACGCCCAGACTGTGGTGGCGACTGGGTGGGGGTCGATCGCGGCCTGTCGGCGTTTCTGGTCGCCGCCACCACCGACGGCACCGAAGTCGCCCGTATCAGCGACGCGCCCAAAGCGCTGGCCGCCGGGATGAAACAGCAGCGACGGCTATCGAAATCGTTGTCACGCAAGAAGAAAGGATCACGCAACCGCACCGATGCCGCTGCCCGGTTGGGGCGGCATCATCACCGTGTCGCAGCCGTGCGCCGCCATTTCCTGCACCAGGTATCGGGCGAGCTGGTCAAGACCCACGACCGGATCGTCATCGAAAACCTCAACGTGACCGGAATGCTGGCCAACCATCGGCTGGCCCGCGCCATCTCCGATGCCGGCTGGTCAGAGTTCGCCCGGATGCTGCGCTACAAACAGGCGTGGCGCGGCGGGCAGCTCGTTGAAGCCGACCGCTGGTACCCGTCCACCCGGCTGTGCCCCCACTGCGGGGCCGTTGACACTGCGATGACGCTGGCCGACCGGGTGTTCACCTGTGGGTGTGGGCATACCGCCGACAGAGACACCAACGCCGCGACAAATCTGGCCCGCTGGGGCCAGGCCCATCACGACCTCGATCGATCCCCGGACCCCCAAGCAGGAGGCCGGGCCACCAATGCCCGCCGACGGGACGGCGCTGGCCAACACCCACGTGTTGGTGAAACCAGCCCGGATGACGCGGGAACCGACGTTCACACCGCACCAGCGGCCTGAACCGACGACGCCCGAGAAGGGCGGTGCCCAACACTTAACAGAGTTGTTCGACACGCTTTAGAGCCGAGAGACTTCCAGCGATACTCCTGCGGCCGGCAGGCGTGCCAGCAGCGCGTCGCCCATCGCCGACGCGGGCGTGAGCACCCCGCGAAGGTCGGACAGCTTGTCGCGGTCCACCGCGAGCGCCAGACCGCACTCCCCCAACAACACCGAGGTGGCCTGGTATCCCGGGTCGCCCTGCTGGGCGATCGCGACCCGATACCGGACGCCGCTCGTCGTGGTGGTGTACGTCTCGGTCCGGTAGTAGCCGCGCTCCCGCAGTGCGGCGCTGGGGCCGGTGCCGGGCTTGGGCAGCACCCGATCCAGCAGCCGGCGCGGCAATACCCGGAAGTAGCGGCTGCCCAGCCAGAACAGGGCGGCGCCGACCCCGGTGGTGACCGCCGAGGCCACCGGCGCGACCGGTGACGGCCCCACACTCATGCTTTCGGTGTAGCGGAACCGCCGGCCGTATGCCCAGTCCAGTAGGGCGTTGCTGCGTCGCACGATGCGGGTGTTGTACGGCGCCATGAGGAATCCCGCCGTCCACACACCGTCGAGTTCGGGCGCGATGACGCGCCCGCGACGCCAGGCCAGATCCGGCTGCCGGCCGAGTTCGGGTTCCGCGCCGCGGTCGGGGCTCAGCGTGTACGGATCGGCCAGCTGACGCCGAGCGTCTGGGTCGGTGGAGGCGGTGTTCATCACTTCGACCATCGAGGCGACGGTGCCGCCGGAGAAACCCCCGCGGAAACCGCGCAGGACGAATTCGGTGTCTCCGAGTTCGCCGCTGCCGTCTTCGCGTGCCCTGCGGTAAAGCGCATACACGCTCAGATCCGAAGGGACGGAATCGAATCCGCATGCATGCACGATGCGGGCACCGGTGTCGGCGGCCTGCTTGTGGTATCCGTCGATACTGTTGCGCACGAACATCGCCTCGCCGGTCAGATCGGCGTAGTCGGTGCCGGTCGCGGCGCAGGCGGCTACCAGCGGCAGCCCGTAGCGGGTGTACGGTCCCACGGTAGTGATGACTACCCTTGTCCGAGAAGCCATCTCGTCTAGCGTCGACGGTGACGACGCATCGGCCTGCAGAATCGGCCACGATTGTGCAGCGGCGCCCAGCGTCTCACGGACTGTGCGCAACCGCTCGACAGACCTGCCGGCCAGTGCGATGCGGGCGTTGCCGCCGGCGCCGGCCAGATATCCGGCAGTGAGCTTGCCCACGAAACCCGTGGCGCCGTAGACGACGATGTCGAATTCGCGCTGTATTTCCGTCACGGCGCCGACGCTACTCCGACGCGTTCCCGGCCTGTCCGAGCACTCCGAGCAAGCCGGCTGGGCCGGGCCTACCGGCCCGGCCCAGCCGTCCAGGACCGCGGGTCAGCCGCGGCGCCCGCAGACCGGCCAGGCGCCGATGCCCTGCGTGCGCAGGACGTTCTCGGCGACCCGGATCTGCTCTTCGCGCGACGCGTTGGCCGCGGAGCCCGAGCCGCCGTTGGCCCGCCAGGTGCTCGGCGTGAACTGCAGGCCGCCGAAGTAGCCGTTGCCGGTGCTGATCGACCAGTTGCCTCCGGATTCACACTGTGCGATCGCGTCCCAGTTCACGCTGTAGGCCCTGGGCGCCGGGGGCGCTTCCGGAGCCGGCGGCGCATCCTCCGGGGGTGGCGGCAACTCCTCCGGAGCCTCCGGCGCGTCCTCCGGCGGCGGTGGCGCCTCCTGCGGCGCGGGTGCCTCGGGAGGCGCCTCGGGCCCAGAGCCAAAAGCCGCGGTCATATCCCAGGATTCGCCCTCCGCGTAGGCGGAGGCGATGAACGGGGCGGTCGGCGCTGCCGCGAGCGCCACGGCGATACCGGCGGTAGCCAACGTCGTGCGGACGGTGTGCAACATCGTTCCTTTCGCAGTGCGCGCGCCAAAGCACGCCCACGGATGTGGGCGGGGTTCCTGGGTTCAGGGGTTGGGAGCTTTGGAACGTGCCGTCTCGGTCCGGCACGGCAGCGGGGGCACGACCTGCCCGGCGGGCCTGGTGCCCGACGGCCGCGCGGCGGTGGCTACCGCCCGCGACCCCGCTCACACGCGGGTTCGTGGATTCGATTGTGGTGACCCTCATTTGTCGGGCTGACAGGGAACCTACGAGACCCGATTGCATTCGTCATCTCCGACACGCCGCTATCTCGATCCAATAACGGAACGATCACGACGCCGATCTGTAATTGTTATCCCAGGTCAGCAGCGGCTTTTGCGCCGGCGTTAATCTTTCAGCGCGGCATTTAGCAGTGATCCAAATCACCCACAAAATGTGAAGTCGGCCACAGAGTGCGCAGTCGCCGATAGAACGTGAAGTTCGCCTGCGTCCCCTGCCGGCGACTCAGCGAGAGCCCCGACGCGCACCAGGTCGTGGTGCGATCCATTTTTAGATTGAGATGCAGATCTCGGTTCTATCAAAAACCGCCGTGGCAGCCTGCCGAATAAACGCGCAATGGCTTTGCGGCGAGATCACGGCTGCTGGCCAGGATAATGCGCGGTGACAGAACGGTCAGGGACTGCTAACATCTCGCGCGTGATTTTCAGAGTCCGTCGGCACACAGCCGTGCTCCAGCACCAGGCGGGCCTGGCCGCGGCGCTGGTCACACTGGGAGGCGCGGTCGGCTTGCTGGCCGGCGCACCGGCTCACGCCGATGCCGTCGCGCTCGACGCCGCCGCCAGCGCCGCCACATCGGCGATCACCATCGACGACTTGCTGGGACAGCAGTTGGGGATCCTGGCGAACACATTCGCAGACACGCTCTACTTCGATTACGCAGTGCTGCTGGGCCTGCTGGGTATCCCCACCGGTGCCGGTGACAGCACCGATCCGGCCGTGTTGCTGGGAAACGCCACGGCGATTTTGACCGACGCCGATACCGTGATCAACACCATCCCCGCGGACATTCCCTCGAAACTGCCCGGCTTTCTCGCCACGGGATACCCTTCGGATCAGGTGGGGCAGCAACAAATTCTCATCGACGACGTCACCAGCCTGTCGGCCGCCGAGAACACGATCGCCGCACATCTCGGTAGCTTGTCCAGCGTGGTCGACAACCTCTACTTCGACCCGGTCGACGACGTCATCGTTTCCCACAGTGAAGCGCTGCTGCACGCCGACCAGACGTTGGCCACGACGCTCATGAGCACGCCTCCCGACACAGTGGCCATATTCGGTGCCGAAAATACGGTCGATTCGATCAACAACGTGTTCAACCTCTCCGCGGTGCTCACGGGCCCGATTATTGAGTGGGCAAACTTTGTGTCCGCTTTCTGACGGACTCTCGGGAAGCCGGCAGGAGGACGGCGTCGTGCGCGGCGGGATGCTACGGCCGCGACGGCACCAGTGCGCGCGGATCAGCCGGGATGTTCAGGGCCGAAGACGCCGACATCACGATCCGTTGCGTATCGACGGAGTCGACCAGGGCGCGCATCGAACGCTGCCCTGCGGCCGTCAGCGCGTCGATGCGCTCGGCGAGATCGGTCCGGTACACACCGGCCAGGTAGTGGTCGCGGCCGTCCCACGGCAGCACCACGTCGGCGTCGACCTCGGCCGCCCGGCCGGCCAGAGCGTCGATCACGTCGACGCTGAGCAACGGCGTGTCGGCGGCGCACACGAACGCCCGCTCCGCGCCCGCGGCCCGGGCGGCGCGCAATCCCCGCCCGGTCTGCGACAACGGCCCGAACCCGGGCACGGCGTCGCGCAGCACTTCCACACCCAGCTCATGACCCAGCTCGGGCACCGGTTGGCCCGGCGCGGCGACGACGACGACCGGTCGGCACCGTTGACCCACGACTCCGAGGGCATGTTCGACCACAGCGGGCTGGTCACGACCCGCCGGGGGCGCGGCGCCGCCGGCCAGCACTACCCCCGCCAGCGCGGGTGCAGGGCGTGCCACCTCAGCCGACGGTCCAGGTGTCCCGGCCGCGCAGCAGCGCTTGCAACGCCGCCCGATCGCCGGGCTTGGCCGTCGCCGCAGCCCGCACCTGCGCCCGGGCCGCGTCGTCGTAGGTGGGCCGACTGACCTGACGGAAGACGCCCATCACGCTGTGCTCGAGGCTTTGGTCAGACAGCCGCGACAACGCGAAAGCGTAAGCCGGATCCGCAGCGTGCGCGTCATGCACCACGATCTCAGCAGCGCTGACGTTGGCGGTCTTGGCGACTTCGAGCCCGAAGCCGGCGCGCACCACGCAGTATTCGCCGCTGGCGCCGAAAATGATCGGCTCGCCGTGGCGCAATTTGATCAGGCGTTCCTCGGCGCCCTCTTTGCGCAGCGCGTCGAAGGAGCCGTCGTTGAAGATCGGGCAGTCCTGCAGGATCTCGACCAAAGCGGCGCCGCGGTGCTCGGCGGCGGCGCGCAAAACCTCCGATAATCCGTCGCGGTCGGAATCGAGGGCGCGGCCGACAAAGCTGGCCTCGGCACCCAGCGCCAGCGACACCGGGTTGAACGGTTGGTCCAGCGAGCCCATCGGCGTCGATTTGGTGATCTTGCCGACCTCGGAGGTCGGCGAGTACTGGCCCTTGGTCAGACCGTAGATCCGGTTGTTGAACAGCAGGATCGTCAGGTTGACGTTGCGACGCAGCGCGTGGATGAGGTGATTGCCGCCGATTGACAGCGCGTCGCCGTCCCCGGTGACCACCCAGACCGACAGATCCTCGCGGGCCAGCGCCAGGCCCGTGGCGATGGCCGGCGCGCGACCATGGATCGAGTGCAGACCGTAGGTTTCCAAATAGTAGGGGAACCGGCTCGAGCAGCCGATGCCGCTGACGAACACGATGTTCTCGCGGCGCAGTCCCAGCTCGGGCAAGAAGTTGCGGACGGTGTTGAGGATGACGTAGTCACCACAACCCGGGCACCACCGCACCTCCTGATCGCTGGTGAAGTCTTTCGCCTTCTGGGGTTGGTCGTTCGTGGGCACTGCGCTGATCTTCGACAGTACCGTCGCGCCGTGGTCGCTGACCGCCGGCTTGCCGATCACCTCGGTCATCAGCGGCCTCCCTCCTCGTCGTCGTCGCGCCGCTCCCGGCCTGTCGCGACGCCCGTCATAGCTGCGCTCCTGCCCCGCTGGCCACGGTAGCTGCCGACAGCCTGGCGACCATCGTCTTGTCCTGCTCGATTTCGGCCAGTGTGCCGCCTAGCGCGGCGCGGATCACCCGCCCCACCTCGTCGGCCAGGAACGACACACCCTGAACCTTGGTGACCGATTGCACATCAACCAGATACTTGCCGCGCAATAGTAGCGCCAACTGGCCCATGTTCATTTCCGGAGCGACCACCGTCGGGTATCGCCGCAGCACCTCGCCCAGGTTGGCCGGGAAGGGGTTGAGGTAGCGCAGGTGGGCATGGGCGACTTTGATTCCCCTGCGACGCGCGCGCCGGCATGCTTCCCCGATCGGGCCATACGTACTGCCCCAACCGATCAGCAACAGCTCGGCGTCGCCGCTGGGGTCGTCGACCTGCAGGTCGGGCACCCGGATCCCGTCGATCTTGGCTTTGCGCAACCGCACCATCAAGTCGTGGTTGGCCGGCTCGTAGGAGATGTTGCCGCTGCCGTTGGCTGCCTCCAGCCCGCCGAGGCGGTGTTCCAGACCGGGAGTGCCCGGAATCGCGAACTGGCGGGCCAGCGTTTCCGGGTCGCGGGCATAGGGCTGGAACGGCTCGCCGGCCTTGGCGTGGACCGCAACGACAGGCTCGATGGTGGCGACGTCCGGGATCTGCCAGGGCTCGGACCCGTTGGCGATGGACCCGTCGGACAGCACGATCACCGGCGTGTGATAAGCCAACGCGATCCGTGCCGCCTCGATAGCGGTCTCGAAGCAGTCCGACGGCGATCGGGGCGCCAGCACCGCCACCGGCGACTCACCGTTGCGGCCGTACATCGCCTGCAGCAAGTCGGCCTGCTCGGTCTTGGTCGGCATACCGGTCGACGGGCCGGCCCGCTGCACGTCGATCACCAGCAACGGCAGCTCGGCCATCACGCCCAGGCCGATCGACTCGGATTTCAGGGACAGGCCCGGCCCGGAGGTGCTGGTGACTCCGAGCGCGCCGCCGTAGGCCGCGCCCAGTGCCGCCCCGATACCGGCGATCTCGTCTTCGGCCTGGAAGGTGATGACATTGAAATTCTTGTGCTTGGCCAGTTCGTGCAAGATGTCGGAGGCCGGGGTGATCGGGTAACTGCCCAGCACCACCGGAACACCGGCCAATTGACCGGCGGTCACGATGCCGTACGCCAGCGCGGTGTTGCCCGAGATCTGCCGGTACTCGCCGGGCGGCAGCTTTGCCGGGGAGACGTCGTAGGTGGTGCCGAAGGCCTCGGTGGTTTCGCCGTAATTCCAGCCCGCCCTCAGCGCGAGCACGTTGGCCTCGGCGATGTCGGGTTTACGGGCGAACTTTTCCCGGATGAAAGCCTCGCTGGTGTCGATCGGCAGCCCGTACATCCACGACAGCAGGCCCAGCGCGAACATGTTCTTGGCGCGCTGGCCGTCCTTCTTCGATGCGCCGATGGCCTCCACCGCGCCCAGAGTCAACGACGTCATCGCGACGGGTTGCACGACGTAGTCGGACAGTTCGCCGCTTTCCAGCGGGTTGTCCCGGTAGCCGACTTTGGCCAGGTTGCGCTTGGTGAACTCGTCGGAGTTGGCGATCACCAGCCCGCCGCGCGGCAGGTCGCCGATGTTGGCCTTGAGCGCTGCGGGGTTCATCGCCACCAGCACGTCGGGGCGGTCACCCGCGGTGAGAATGTCGTAGTCGGCGATCTGGATCTGAAACGACGACACCCCCGGCAGCGTGCCCTGCGGGGCGCGGATCTCGGCCGGGTAGCTGGGTTGGGTGGCCAGGTCGTTGCCGAACAGCGCGGCCTCGGAGGTGAAGCGGTCGCCGGTAAGCTGCATTCCATCGCCGGAGTCCCCCGCAAAGCGAACGACGACGCTCTCTAGTTTCTGGCGCTTCGACACTGCGGTGGTATGAGATTCCGAACCGGCTCCGTTATCGCTCGGACCCACGTCTTCGCCCTCCATCGCTGTTGACCGCTGTCGGAGTGCAACCCCGAGCGACGTTGTGATATTTCGCAATAGCGATTATGGCACTGCACTTGGCGTTTCCTTGACGCCCTACCCGCCATCACGGTACGCGCCTGACCTGGAAAGCCGGGGTCAGACCCGCGGTGGGCCCTCCCGCGCCGCCAAACTGTGGGATTCGTCACGTGGCCGGTCATCGGCCCGGGCCGCGGCGAGCCACAACTGCGCGGGATCAGGCGCTCTTGTCGCGGCGCTCGGCACGCGAGGGCTTGCGCGGCACGATTGTGGGCAACACGTTGTCCTGCACGGTCTCCTTGGTCACCACGACCTTGGCCACGTCGTCGCGGCTGGGAATGTCGTACATCACCGGCAGCAGAACTTCCTCCATGATTGCGCGCAATCCGCGGGCGCCGGTCCCGCGGTGGATTGCCTGCTCGGCGATGGCCTCCAGGGCGTCCCGGGTGAATTCCAGCTCCACCCCGTCCATTTCAAAGAGCCGCGTGTACTGCTTGACCAGCGCGTTCTTGGGCTCCGACAAGATCTTGACCAGCGATTCCATGTCGAGGTTGGTCACCGAGGCGATCACCGGAAGCCGACCGATGAACTCCGGGATCAGCCCGTACTTGATCAGGTCTTCGGGCATCACTTCGGCGAAGTGATCGGTCGTGTCGATCTCGGCCTTGGAGCGGACCTCGGCGCCGAAACCCAAACCGCGTTTGCCGACCCGATCCGCGACGATCTTCTCCAGCCCGGCGAACGCACCGGCCACGATGAACAACACGTTGGTGGTGTCGATCTGGATGAATTCCTGGTGCGGGTGCTTGCGACCGCCCTGTGGGGGCACTGACGCCTGGGTGCCTTCCAGGATCTTCAGCAGCGCCTGCTGCACACCTTCGCCGGAGACGTCGCGGGTGATCGACGGATTCTCGCTCTTGCGGGCGATCTTGTCGACCTCGTCGATGTAGATGATCCCGGTCTCGGCGCGCTTGACGTCGTAGTCGGCGGCCTGGATCAGCTTCAGCAGGATGTTCTCGACGTCCTCGCCGACATAACCGGCCTCGGTCAACGCGGTGGCGTCGGCGATCGCGAACGGCACGTTGAGCATCTTGGCCAGGGTCTGGGCCAGGTACGTCTTGCCGCAGCCGGTGGGACCCAGCATCAAGATGTTCGACTTGGTCAGCTCGACAGGTTCGCCGGACCGGGATTCGCGGCCTTTCTCGCCGGCTTGGATCCGCTTGTAGTGGTTGTAGACCGCGACGGCCAGTGTCCGTTTGGCAGTGTCCTGGCCGACGACGTAACCCTCCAGGAACTCGCGGATCTCGGCGGGTTTGGGCAATTCGTCGAGCTTGACGTCGTCGGCGTCGGCGAGTTCCTCTTCGATGATCTCGTTGCACAGGTCGATGCACTCATCGCAGATGTAGACGCCCGGGCCCGCGATGAGCTTTTTGACCTGCTTTTGGCTCTTCCCGCAGAAGGAACACTTCAGCAGGTCACCGCCGTCTCCGATGCGCGCCATGGTGCTGGGGGCCTACTTCCTGTTCACCGTTGGTGGCTGGTATGCCGCGTGTATTGCCGACGCTACCCGCTTGCTCCGGCCCGACGCGACCAATAGAGCCGAATCGCGTCGGTGATATTCGTGCCTGTACGTTCCAGAACATAGCGTCTGGGAGGACGCGTCGCGCTCCGGAACGCACCACTGTGCCCCTGGCGTGTCGCGGCCGTTATGCGAACGAGAGCAGCGCCCCAACGGCCGCCGCCCTACAGTGACGCTGTGGACATCAGCGTGCCCGGGGACGCCGTGCTGATCGGCGACGGCGGCCTGGCCACCGAGCTCGAGGCACGCGGGCATGACCTTGCCGACCCGTTGTGGTCGGCGCGGCTGCTGCTGGACGCCCCGGAGGCGATCATCGCCGTGCACCGCGCCTTCTTCGACGCCGGGGCGATGATCGCCACCACAGCCAGCTACCAGGCGTCATTCCAAGGGTTCGCCGCCCGCGGTGTCGACCGGGCCGGCACCGTGCGATTGCTGCGCCGCAGCGTGGAACTGGCCCGGACGGCGGCCGGCGGGGTCCACGGTCGCTGGGTGGCCGCCTCGATCGGGCCCTACGGCGCCGCGCTGGCTGACGGCTCGGAGTACCGGGGGCGCTACGGGCGCAGCGTTGCCCAGCTGGAAAACTGGCATCGCCCCCGGATCGAGGTGTTGGCCGAGGCCGGCGCCGACATCCTCGCGCTGGAGACCATCCCCGATATCGACGAGGCCGAGGCGCTGGTGAATCTGGTGCACGGTCTTGGTGTGCCGGCCTGGCTCAGCTACACCATCGAAGGCTCGCGCACCCGCGCCGGCCAGCTGCTGGACGAGGCGTTCGCGGTGGCCGCCGGCAGCGCGCAGATCCTGGCGGTCGGCGTCAATTGCTGCAGCCCCGACGACGTGCTGCCGGCGATCGGGCCGGCCGTCGACACCGGAAAACCGGTCGTGGTGTATCCCAACAGCGGGCAGCGCTGGAGCCGCCGTCGTCGGACCTGGCTGGGGCCGTCGCGGTTTTCGGCGCATACGGCCGAGCAGTGGGTGGCGGCGGGTGCTCGCATCGTCGGCGGCTGCTGCCGGGTCCGGCCGGCCGACATCGCCGAGTTAGCGGCCCTGCTCAGGCGCGGCGCGCAACCGCGGGCGGTCGGGCGGTGATCAGCCCGACTGTCGCGAGAGCTTGCGGTACTCCAGCACGGTGTCGATGATCCCGTAGTCCCGGGCCTCTTCGGCGGTCAGGATCTTGTCGCGGTCGGTGTCCTTGCGGATCACCGCCGGATCCTTTCCGGTGTGGCGGCCCAGGGTGGTTTCCATCAGGGTGCGCATCCGCTCGATCTCGGCGGCCTGAATCTCCAAGTCGGAAAACTGGCCCTGGATCACGCCTTGCAGGGACGGCTGATGAATGAGCACGCGCGCGTTCGGCAGCGCCATCCGCTTGCCGGGCGTGCCCGCGGCCAACAGCACCGCCGCCGCGGAAGCGGCCTGACCCAGGCAGACGGTCTGGATGTCGGCGCGCACGTACTGCATGGTGTCGTAGATCGCCATCAGCGAGGTGAAGCCGCCACCGGGTGAATTGATGTACATGGTGATGTCACGGTCGGGATCCAGCGATTCCAGCACCAGCAGCTGCGCCATGATGTCGTTGGCCGACGCGTCGTCGACTTGGACGCCGAGGAAGATGATGCGTTCTTCGAACAGCTTGTTGTAGGGGTTGGACTCTTTGACGCCCCAGCTGGAGTGCTCGATGAACGAGGGCAAGATGTAGCGCGCCTGCGGTTGGGTTTCGCGGTTCATGAGCCTGCTCCGTTGACGTGGGCGTTGGTGATGATGTGGTCGACGAAGCCGTATTCCAGGGCCTCCTGCGCGGTGAACCAGCGGTCGCGGTCGGAGTCGGCCATGATCCGCTCGATCGGCTGGCCGGTGAACTCGGCGTTGAGCCGAAACATCTCCTGCTTGATGACCGCGAACTGCTCGGCCTGGATGGCGATGTCGGCGGCGCTGCCCGTCACCCCGCCGAGCGGCTGATGCATCAGGATGCGGGCGTGCGGCAGGGCGTAGCGCTTGCCCTTGGTGCCCGCCGCGAGCAGGAACTGACCCATCGAGGCGGCCATCCCCATCGCGTAGGTGGCGACGTCGCAGGGCGCCAGCACCATGGTGTCGTAGATCGCCATGCCGGCACTGATCGATCCGCCGGGGGAATTGATGTAGAGCGAGATGTCCTTGTGGGGATCCTCGGCGGCGAGCAACAAGATCTGCGCGCAGAGCCGGTTGGCGATGTCGTCGTTCACGTCCGACCCCAAAAAAATGATGCGCTCGGCCAACAACCGCTCGTAGACCGAATCGACGAGGTTCAGACCCTGCGTATTGGCCCGCATGTCAGTCACGACGCGATACCTGCTTTCTTTCAGTTGCTTATGACTCGACCCTAACCAACTGAGGCGACCGTGCACTCCCCCGCGTGACGACGTTCGCTGAGAGCGTCACTCCGGCTCGTGGGTCGCCTCGGTGTCGGTGCCCTGCTCCCCGGGTTCCTGCGCCGCGCGCCGGGCAAAGAACTCGCTGGTGTCGATGACATTTCCGGCGGTGTCGGTGACGGTTGCCGCCTCGACCGCAGCGGCGATCGCCAGCCCGCGCCGCACGTCGGCGAACATCACCGGCAACTGGTTGTTCTCCTGCAGATACGACAGTAACTGTTGCGGCTCGACGCCGTACTGCCGCGAGCTGAGCACCAGGCGTTCGGTCAGGTCTTGCTGGCTGACCTGGATTTCCAGCTGGTCGGCCAGCGCGTCCAACAACAGTTGGGTCTTGATGCTCTTTTCGGCCGCCGAACGGGTGTTGGCGTCGAACTCCGCACGCGAGAGTCCCTGCTTTTCCAGTGCCTCGGCGAGTTTGGCCTCGTCGTGCCCGAAGCGGTGCAGCGCCTTGTGCACGGTGTCGTCGATCTGGGCCTGCACCAACGCTTCCGGCAACGGGATATCGACCTGCTCGAGCAGAGTTTCCAGAACCTGGGCGCGGATGGCCTCGGCCTGCCGAAGGCGCTTCACCCGGCGCACCTGCTCGGCCAGGTTCTCCCGCAGCTCGTCGATGGTGTCGAATTCGCTGGCCTCCTGAGCGAATTCGTCGTTGAGTTCAGGCAATTCACGGACCTTGACCGACCCGACGGTCACGGTGACCTCCGCCTGCTGCCCGGCATGGGCGCCGCCGCTCAGCGTGGTGGTGAACACCCGCGACTCACCGGCCGCGAGGCCCACGATGGCCTCGTCGAGCCCCTCCACGACCCGACCCGAGCCGACCTGGTGGGACAGACCCTGCGCGCAAGCCTCCGGCACCTCGTGACCGTCGACGGCGGTCGACAGGTCGATCGACACCACGTCGCCGTCGACGGCGGGCCGGTCAACGCTGGTCAGGGTGCCGAACCGGACCCGCAGTGACTCCAACTCGGCGTCGACGTCGGCGTCACTGACCTCGACCGGATCGACCGTGACCTGAAGCGCGCTCAGATCGGGCAGCGTGATGTCGGGCCGCACGTCGACCTCGGCGGTGAACAGGAGCTCCTGGCCGTACTGCTTTTTGGTCACCGCGATCTGGGGTTGCCCCAGCGGCCGGACATCGGCCTCCGTCACCGCCTGGCCGTACCGGCTGGGCAGGGCGTCGTTGACGACCTGGTCGAGCATCGCCTCTCGGCCGATCCGCGCCTCGAGCAGCTTGACCGGCGCCTTGCCGGGGCGAAAGCCCGGCAGCCGCACCTGCTTGGCCAGTTCCTTGTAGGCACGGTTGAAATCGGGTTCGAGTTCGGTGAAAGGCACCTCCACATTGATGCGAACCCGGGTGGGGCTCAACTTCTCCACGGTGCTCTTCACAGGTGTGCTCCTCGGGTCGTCGCGGGCGGTCGGCGGGTCGGGGTGACAGGATTTGAACCTGCGGCCTTCCGCTCCCAAAGCGGATGCGCTACCAAGCTGCGCTACACCCCGCGGTAACTTCGCGATCCTACGGCCCCGCCCAGTCCTGGCGACATCGGCCTCACGGCGACGTCACGGGACGGCATCATTTAGATTTGAGGTCCGCTGCGACGTACAGTAGCGCTCGATTACAGCAGGCGGGCGTAGCTCAATGGTAGAGCCCTAGTCTTCCAAACTAGCGACGCGGGTTCGATTCCCGTCGCCCGCTCCACGGGGGCTTTCCGCGCAGGAGGCCGACATGTCCACAAGAGAGGCGCCGCGGCCGATGTCCGACGTCGTGGTCCATGGGTGGTGCACGCCGCGCTTCGAGCGGGTGGGCGAGGCGTTCCGGCAGAACTTCGTGCACCGCGGCGAGGTGGGCGCGGCCGTCGCCGCCTGGGTCGACGGGGAACTGGTCGTCAACCTCTGGGGCGGCTCGGCCGACGCCGCCGGTACCCGTCCCTGGCAGCAGGACACGTTGGCCACCGTGCTGTCCGGCACCAAGGGGCTGACCAGTACCTGCGTCCATCAGCTTGTCGAGCGCGGTGAGCTTGACCTGCACGCGCCGGTGGCCCGCTACTGGCCCGAATTCGGGCAGGCCGGCAAAGAGGCCGTCACGATCGCCATGGTGCTCAGTCACCGGTCCGGGGTGATCGGCCCGCGGACCCGGATGCACTGGACGCAGGTCACCGACTGGGATCTGGTCTGCGATCGGCTGGCCGCCGCGGAACCGTGGTGGGAGCCGGGCACCGCCCAGGGCTACCACATGACCACCTTCGGATTCATCCTCGGTGAAGTATTCCGCCGGGTCACCGGAGGCACTGTCGGGCAGTATCTGCGCACCGAGATCGCCGAACCGCTCGGCGCCGACGTCCACATCGGCGTGCCCCGCAGCGAGCAGCACCGCTGCGCCGATTTGGTGAACAAACCCCACATTCGTCAGATGCTGGCCGACGTCAACGCGCCGGAGTACCCGACCACACTCGACGAGCATCCCAAGGCCGGGCTGGCGGTTTCGATGGGATTCGCCCCCGACGACGAAGTGGGGTCCAACGACCTCGAGTTGTGGCGCGAGGTCGAGTTCCCCGGCACCAACGGCCAGGTGTCCGCGCTGGGCATGGCGACGTTCTACAACGCGCTGGCCCAGGAGAAGCTGCTGAGCCGGCGCCACATGGATGTGGTCCGGGTATCCCAGGGCGGATTCGACACCGATCTGGTGCTCGGGCGGCGGGTCGCCGACCACGGGTGGGGGCTGGGCTACATGCTCAACCAACGCTGCCGCAACGGACCCAACCCCCAGATCTTCGGCCACGGCGGCCTGGGCGGCTCGTTCGCGTTCGTCGACCTGGAATACCGGATCGGCTACGCCTACGTGATGAATCACTACGATGCGACCAAGGCCAACGCCGACCCGCGCAGCGTGGCGCTGTCCGACGAGATTTACGCCGCGCTGGGAGTGACGCCGTAGCTGCCCGGCCGGCAGATCGGCGACTCGGACCCCTCGGGCACGTCAGGTGGGTGCGCCCGGCACCGGAGGGGCCTGGTGCGTGCGCTCGTATTCGGCGATGACGTCGATACGTCGCTGGTGGCGGTCGGCTTCCGACCAGGGCGTGTTGACGAACGCGTCGACGATGGCCAGCGCCTCCGGAACGGTGTGCATGCGCCCGCCGATGCCGATCAGCTGCGCGTTGTTGTGCTCACGGGCCAGCGCCGCGGTCTCCACGCTCCAGGCCAGCGCACACCGGGCCCCGAGGACCTTGTTGGCCGAAATCTGCTCACCGTTACCGGACCCGCCCAGCACGATACCCAGACTCCCCGGGTCGGCCACGGTGCGCTCGGCGGCAGCGATGCAAAACGCCGGGTAGTCGTCGTCGGCGTCGTAGCCGAAGGCACCGCAGTCGATCGGCTCGTGACCGTTTTTCTTCAGATGCTCGATGACCTGCTGCTTGAGGGTGAAGCCGGCGTGATCAGACCCCAAATAGATGCGCATGGTCCCTATTGTCCTAATCTTGTCCTAATCGAACTGTGGCTTTTCGGTGCGGGTTCGCTTGAGTTCCCAGAAATGGGGATAGGACGCAAAGGTCATCGCGGCGTCCCACAGCGTGCCGGCCTTTTCTCCCCGCGGAATCTTCGAGAGCACCGGGCCGAAAAACGCCGTCCCGCCGACGTGGATCGTCGGGGTGCCGACGTCCTCGCCGACGGCGTCCATCCCGGCATGGTGGCTTCGGCGCAGCGCCTCGTCGTAAGCCTCGGTCTCGGCGGCGCGGGCCAGCTCGCCCGGCAGACCCACCTCGTCCAGTGATTCTCGGATCACGACGTCGAGCTCTTTGTTGTCCTGGTCGTGAATGCGGGTACCCATCGCGGTGTAGAGCGGCCGCAACACCTCGGTGCCGTGCGCCTGCTCGGCGGCGATCGCCACTCGAACCGGCCCCCATGCCTTCGTCATCGCTTCCCGATACTTCTCGGGCAACTCGCGGCCCTCGTTGAGCACCGCCAGGCTCATCACGTGGAATCGCACCTCGATGTCGCGGACCTTCTCCACCTCCAAAATCCAGCGCGAGGTGATCCACGCCCACGGGCACAGCGGATCGAACCAGAAATCGGCGACTGACGTCCCGGGCACTTTTCCGTCCTTCCGGTCGCGGGTCAGCGGTACCACCCAACCCTAGGCGCACGCCGCCGGCGGCCTAAGTTGGACCACGTGGCTCTTCCCAACCTGACCCGCGACCAAGCCGTCGAACGCGCCGCACTGATCAGTGTCACCGGTTACCGCATCAGCCTCGATGTGACCGACGGCCACGGGGGGCCCGGCGAACACACCTTCCGTTCGGTGACCACCGTGGAATTCGACGCGCAGCCCGGCGCCGACACCGTCATCGACATCGCCGCGGAGCAGATTCACCGCGCCACCCTCAACGACCGCGATCTGGACGTGTCCGGCTACGACGAGTCCACCGGTATCGCGCTGACCGGCCTGGCCGGCCACAACGTCGTCGTCGTCGACGCCGACTGCCGCTACTCCAACACCGGCGAGGGCCTGCACCGATTCGTCGACCCCGTCGACGACGCGGTGTATTTGTACTCGCAGTTCGAAACGGCCGACGCCAAGCGGATGTTCGCCTGCTTCGACCAGCCCGACCTCAAGGCCACCTTCGACATCTCGGTCAGGGCGCCCGGGCACTGGCAGGTTGTCTCCAACGGCGCCCCGGTGCAGGTGCGCGACGGCGTGCACACGTTCGCCACCACCCCGCGGATGAGCACCTACCTGGTCGCGCTGATCGCCGGGCCGTACGCGCGCTGGGACGATACCTACGTCGACGAGTACGGGGAGATCCCGCTGGGGCTGTTCTGCCGGGCCACACTGGCCGAATTCATGGACGCCGAGCGACTTTTCACGCACACCAAGCAGGGGTTCGGGTTCTACCACAAGCATTTCGGGCTGCCGTACGGGTTCGGCAAGTACGACCAGGTGTTCGTCCCGGAATTCAATGCCGGCGCGATGGAGAACGCGGGCGCGGTGACTTTCACCGAGGACTACGTCTTCCGCAGCAAGGTTACCCGCGCCTCCTACGAGCGGCGCGCCGAAACCGTGTTGCACGAGATGGCGCACATGTGGTTCGGCGACCTGGTCACGATGCGGTGGTGGGACGACCTGTGGCTCAACGAATCGTTCGCCACTTTCGCCTCGGTGCTGTGCCAAAGCCAGGCAACCGAATTCACCGAGGCGTGGACGACGTTCGCCAACGCCGAGAAGTCGTGGGCCTACCGCCAGGATCAGCTGCCCTCGACACACCCGGTTGCCGCCGACATTCCCGACCTGGCCGCGGTCGAGGTGAATTTCGACGGGATCACCTACGCCAAGGGCGCCTCGGTGCTCAAACAGCTGGTGGCCTATGTCGGGCTGGACCAGTTCCTGGCCGGCCTGCGCGACTACTTCCGGGCGCACGCCTACGCCAATGCGACGTTCGACGACCTGTTGGCCGCGCTGGAGAAGTCCTCGGGTCGCGACCTGTCCGACTGGGGACGGCAGTGGCTCAAGACCACCGGGCTCAACACGCTGCGCGCCGATTTCGACGTCGACGGCGACGGCCGGTTCACCCGCTTCGCGATCACCCAGAGCGGTGCGGCCCCGGGCGCCGGTGAAACGCGCGTGCACCGGCTCGCGGTCGGCATCTACGACGACGACGGCGCGGGCCGGCTGGTCCGGGTGCGGCGCGAAGAGCTCGACATCTGCGGCCCGAGCACCGACGTTCCTGCGTTGGTGGGGGCTCCGCGGGGCCGGTTGGTGCTGGTGAACGACGACGACCTGACCTACTGCTCGCTGCGGCTGGACCCCGAGTCGCTGCAGACCGCGATGGAGCGCATCGCCGATATCGCCGAGCCGCTGCCGCGCACGCTGGTGTGGTCGGCGGCCTGGGAGATGACGCGGGAGGCCGAGCTGCGCGCCCGCGATTTCGTGGCCCTGGTGTCGGCCGGTGTCGGGGCCGAAACCGAGGTCGGGGTGGCGCAGCGGTTGTTGCTGCAGGCCCAGACCGCACTGGGGTCCTACGCCGAACCGGGCTGGGCGCAGGAGCACGGATGGCCGCAGTTCGCCGACCGTCTGCTGGAGCTGGCCCGCGGCGCCCAGGGCGGATCGGATCACCAGCTGGCGTTCGTCAATGCCCTGTGCTCGTCGGTCTTGTCGCCACGGCACACCGCCGTGTTGTCGGCACTGCTGTCCGGTGATCCGACCGCACAGGGACTGCCCGGTCTGCGGGTGGACACCGATCTGCGTTGGCGCATCGTCATCGCATTGGCCAGGTCCGGTCTGGTCGACACCGACGTCATCGACGCCGAGGTGCAGCGCGATCCGACCGCCGCCGGCAAGCGATACGCCGCTCAGGCGTCGGCGGCGCGGCCGCTGCCCGATGTCAAGGAGAAGGCCTGGATCGAGGTCACCGAAGACGACACGCTGCCCAACATCACCGCCCGCTCGATCATCGCCGGCATCGTCGCTCCCGGCCAGGCCGAGCTGCTCACGCCGTTCACCGCACGGTACTTCGCGGCGGTGCCCGGGGTGTGGGCGCGCCGGTCCAGTGAAGTGGCCCAGACGGTGGTGGTCGGCCTGTATCCGTCGTGGGACATCAGCGACGACGGACTCGCCGCCGCCGACACCTTCCTGGCCGACCCGCAGCTGCCGCCGGCGCTGCGGCGGCTGGTGGTCGAGGGCCGGGCCGGGGTGCAGCGCTCGCTGAAGGCCCGTCGGTTCGACGCCGGCTAGTGCAGTGCTACTGCTCCCGCTTTCTGCGCGAGCGTGCGCAGAATCGCGCACCGCGCGGCGTGTCGGGGTGGCGACACGCACGCTCGCGGTCGCAGGCTAGGCGGGCGAGATGGCGGAGCTGAGCACCCGGATCGCGCTGACCAGGCCGTCGATCAGGTGCCCGTCCTTGAACGCCGCCGCTGCGGCGGCCACCCCGAGCGGGGCGGCCGATTCCGCGCCCCGCCCGCGCACCTGCGAGCCGTAGACCACCTCGATCGCGTGCTGGTCGGGCGAGACGGCGATCAGCACCGCGTTGTTCGGCGTCGGCACCCGGGCCAGGATCTCGCGGGCCCGCTTCGCGGTGTCGCTGCCCAGGTCACCGATGTAGACGGCAAACCGCGCATCGGAGGCCCGCGACCCGTAGGTCAACGCGTCGTCGAGCGCCACCAGGTCTTTGACCGGGAACGGGTAGTGCGTCGACACCTCGCCGGGTTCGGTGACCCCCGAAATCCGTCCGCTGCTGGTGACCACCGTGCCCGGGGGCAACTCCGCGGAATCGATGGTCGCGACCTCACCAGGTGCCACTGGCGCCACCTCCCACGCTGAACTCGGCGGTGTCATGGCCGTGCGAGGCCGCACCGACGCGCTCGTCGGTGGCGGCCCACAGGATCGGCGGGTACGTCCAGGGCTGCGTCATCTGGTAGGTCGCCGGGTGGACGCCTTTGCGCGAATAGATCAGCGCCACCAGGACGAGCCACAGCAATAGTGGGATTCCCACGAAGTAAAGGTGGATTTCCATCAGGCTCACGACGGAAACGGTATCCCATGGCGGAGTTACGCGGCGCCCTCACCCAGATACCGGGCCCATGCCGGGTCGAGTTCCTTGACCGTCGACAGCAGTCGCCAGTGCGGGCCCTTGGGCGATGTCGGCGTCAGTCGCAGTGACCAGCCCAGCTCGGCCAGCAGCTTGTCGCCTTTGCGGTGGTTACACGTCGAGCAGGCGGCCACGCAGTTCTCCCAGGAGTGGTCGCCGCCGCGGCTGCGCGGTATGACGTGGTCGACGGTGTCGGCCTTGCTCCCGCAGTACGCGCAGCAGAACTGGTCACGGTGCATCAGCGCCGCGCGGGTCATGGGGACCCGGGCCCGGTAGGGCACCCGCACGAAGGTTCGCAGCCGGATCACCGAGGGCACTGCGATCGACCTGGTCGCCGAGTGGATGACGGGCCCGGCCGGATCGTCATGCACGACGTCGGCCTTTCCGCAGATCAGCATGATGATCGCGCGTCGCATCGGCAACGCTGTCAGCGGTTCATGGGTGGCGTTGAGCAGCAGTACCCGCCGGCGATGCCAGACCGATTCGGTCTCCAGGGCGGCAGGTGGTTCGCTGTCGACGCTGTGCAGGCACGTCGCGGTCGCGGGCCCGACCAGCCGTGCCGCGGCACCGCAACTGCGGTGGCCGCGGCGTCTTTTTCCCTGCGCCATAGGTCCTCCGCCGAACAGTCCACCATGATTGCGGCCCAACTGCACGTCTAATCGGGCCCATGTCAGTCCATTGCCCTGGTCAATGCGGTGCGCCCGGCGACCATCCGCGGCGATGCCCCACAATGGAAGACGATGGAACCGGGACAACAGCAGTCGTTTTATGACGCGGTCGGGGGCGCGGAGACCTTCCGTGCCCTCGTGTCGCGGTTCTACGAACTGGTCGCCGAAGACGAGATCCTGCGGCCGCTCTACCCCGAAGCGGACCTGTCGGGCTCCGAAGAGCGGTTGCGGATGTTCCTCGAGCAGTACTGGGGCGGCCCCCGCACCTATTCGGAACGACGCGGCCATCCCAGGCTGCGGATGCGGCACAGCCCGTTTCGGATCACCCCGATCGAGCGGGACGCCTGGTTGCGGTGCATGCACACCGCGGTCGCCTCCATCGACGCGCAGACCCTCGACGACGATCACCGCCGCGCGCTGCTGGACTACCTCGAGATGGCCGCGCATTCCCTGGTCAATTCGCCGCTGTGATGGGCAACCGGCGGCCCGCGCCCTGGTGGCGCGAGGCGGTGTTCTACCAGATTTATCCCCGCTCGTTTGCCGACAGCGACGGTGATGGCGTGGGCGACCTGGACGGCGTGACGGCCCGGCTCGACTACCTCGAGCAGCTCGGCGTCGACGCGATCTGGCTCAACCCGGTCACCGTCTCCCCGATGGCCGACCACGGCTATGACGTCGCCGATCCCCGTGATGTCGACCCGCTGTTCGGCGGGTTGGCCGCACTCGACCGGCTGATCAGCGCCGCGCACCGGCGCGGCATCAAGATCACTTTGGATCTGGTGCCCAATCACACCAGCTCGGCGCACCCGTGGTTTGCCGAGGCGCTCGCCGCCGGCCCCGGCAGCGCTGCGCGGGATCGTTACATCTTCCGCGACGGCCGCGGCGCCGACGGTTCGGCGCCGCCGAACAACTGGGTGTCGGTCTTCGGCGGGCCGGCCTGGACCCGGGTCACCGAACCCGACGGCACGCCCGGCCAGTGGTATCTGCACCTGTTCGACACCGAGCAGCCCGACCTGAACTGGGACAACCCTGCGGTCTTCGACGATTTCGAGAAGACGCTGCGGTTTTGGCTGGACCGCGGGGTGGACGGCTTTCGCCTGGATGTCGCCCACGGGCTGGCCAAACCACCGGGCCTGCCGGACATGGAGTACGGCGAGCACATGCTGTTGAGCCACTGGGACTCAGATCCCCGGTTCAACCACCCGAACGTGCACGCGATACACCGCGACATCCGCACCGTCGTCGACGACTATCCCGAAGCGGTCACCATCGGCGAGGTGTGGGTCTTCGACAACGCCCGCTGGGCCGAGTATGTCCGCTCCGACGAACTGCACCTGGGTTTCAACTTCCGGCTGGTGCGGGCCGGCTTCGACGCCGCCGACATCCGCGACGCCATCGAGAACTCCCTGGCCGCTGCCGCGATCGAAGACGCGACACCGACCTGGACGCTGTCCAACCACGACGTCGACCGCGAGGTCACCCGGTACGGCGGCGGCGCGGTGGGGCTCGACCGGGCCCGGGCGATGGCGCTGGTGCTGCTGGCCCTGCCGGGCGCGGTGTTCATCTACAACGGCGAGGAGCTCGGCCTGCCCAACGTGGAACTGCCCGACGAGGTGCTGCAGGATCCGACCTGGGAACGCTCGGGGCATACCGAGCGCGGGCGCGACGGGTGCCGGGTTCCGATGCCCTGGAGCGGTGACACGCCCCCGTTCGGGTTCTCCACCTCGCCGCAGACCTGGCTTCCGATGCCACCGGAGTGGGCCGCGGTGACCGTCGACAAGCAACTCGCCGACGCCGACTCGACGTTGCGGCTTTTTCAGCGTGCACTGCACTTGCGGCGCACCCGCGCAGAATTCGCCGATGCCGATTTCGCCTGGCTGGCGTCGCCGCGCAATACGTTGATGTTCGCCCGCGGTGATCGCGCGCTGGTTTGCCTGCTCAACGCCGGAACGGGGCCGATGCGGCTGCCTCCCGGTGAACTGCTGCTGTCCAGCGCGGGGCTGATCGACGGGGCGCTGCCGCCCAACGCCGCGGCCTGGCTGGTGTAGAGCGCCTCCCGGCGGCACCGCCGACGTCGGCCGGCTCGCGGCCCGACCGTGAGAGGTCTTGTGTCGTTGTGGGCATTCGCCATCAAAATCAGAAGCCCGTTGACGAACCTGGCCCGAGATCGTGAGGCCGGTGACGTGAGAAAAACTTCGCAATCGATTGGACGGACCAGAAGGGCGCAGCAGCAGCTCCACCGGCAGCTCGACAAAGGCGCGGCAAACTGGCAGCTACTGCACCACAGCAAACGCTGACTACCGAAATTCTCGATCAGCGATACCATCGGCGCATGTCAGACACGCCACCGGTCGGGCCTTCTCCCGCGACTGGTCCTATGGCTGGGTTTCCGCCCGCACCTGCTCCCTGGCCGCCCGCAGCGGCAATGGCCTACCACAAGCCCGCCCGATGGCCCATGCTGGCAATGCTGGTGCTTACCCTCATCGCCGTCGGCGCCGCCATCGCCGCATGGCTGCGCCCGCTGCCCCACACCAACCCACCATCGACCCCACCTCCGCCAGCGTTCACCGACCAACAAATCGCCACCGCGAAAGCAAATGTTTGCGACGCGTACAAGATCGTGAATCAATCGATAGTGTGGAATACACATCGCCGTAATCCGATCCCAGGCAACGAGATTGGCGAACTTGCGCGGGGCACGACCGGAGACCTGGCGCTATACGAAGGTGGAGATTATCTTTTGGATCGTCTGGCGGCAGAGCCGGCAACGCCTCCGGAGCTTGCGAAACCAGTCAAATCGGCTGGCGACACTTTAAAAAAGTTCGGCATTATTGCCCTCGCCGGAGAGCCACCCGCTATTCGTGAACCGCTTCAGCGCGCTGCAGACGCAGATTTAGACATAATCGACGGGCTGTGCAAATGAGCGGGGACGGTCCGCCGGGTGGTGTGTGGGGCCACCTTATTGTCGGGCAATGGTGGACCCCGCACTCAGATTTGGGTGTTGTCGGTGCGGCGGCGACCAAGCGGCGAGCTACCGCGGCGGGCTGGCGCCACGAGTCTGAGCAGCTGAGACAAGTGACACTCTCCGGGGCTCTCAGTCCGGAATTGCAGAAGGGGATGACGGCCGACGCGATCCGCCAGACCGTCACTTGGTGCGCAGACCAGGCTGGCGATGTTGCGGAGACCAACGACACCATCAGCACAGCCCTTGGCTTCGGCCACGATTGGGCCAGCGACCTGAACTCTCGACTGACACCGATCGCCGAGGACGTCAGTTCCAGGATCAAACAGATTCAGTCGTCCAAAGAGCCCGCCGCGGCGAAACTCGGCCACATCGTGGATGCGGTGATGGAAGGTCTCATCGCAGGCGACTTCACCCTGCCCACCGTCGCCAACCCCGCCCTCGCGTACCCATCCGCCGCCTGAACAGATCACTCTAAACCAAGCCTAACCAACCCACTTGAAACAGCGGAGAACCGCCCGAGATCGTGAGGCCGGTGACGTGAGAAAAACCTCGCAACCGATTGGACGGACCAGCAGGGCGTAGCAGCAGCTCCACCGGCAGCTCGACAAAGGCGCAACAAACTGGCAGCTACTGCACCACAGCAAACGCTGACTACCGAAATTCTCGATCAG
>NZ_VYIK01000539.1 GCF_008709575.1 Mycobacterium sp. | reverse complement strand
TCGCCGCGGGCGGCGGCCCGATCGCCGGATGCATGCTGCTGACATGCTGAGCTGATCTGGGCGAGTGCGTCATTGGGTAATGAACAGCAGCGCGACAAACGCGCTTCGCAGATCGCGCGTCGCATCGAGGCTGAGATCATCCGCGGCACCAGCCCGGGCCGGCCGGCAACGCCCTGCTGGGGTTGTCGCGAATCCTGCCCGAACTGTTGCGCCGGCAGTGGACCAGTGCCGAGCTCCGACGCGCGCACCTGGGAGTCACCGACGCGATCGGGCGGGGTGACGACAGGCTGGCCCGCCACCGTGCACGTCGGCACGTGGACGCCGCCTCGTCCTGGTGGCTGTAGGTCTGTCGACTGTGAGTAACGACGAGATACAAGCGGGTTTGGTTGTCGGTCTTGGTATCTCCGAACGAATTTCGCTATGCCCCACCCTGTTTGGGTGTGGCGGCAGCCACCCTAGTTGGTCGACGGTGGTGGTTGGGGTTGGAAGGGTTCGTACCACCACCAGTGGGCGCGTTCGCCGGTGGGCCCCGGGCAGGGGGGCACC
>NZ_VYIK01000538.1 GCF_008709575.1 Mycobacterium sp. | reverse complement strand
ACAGTGGCGCGTCGGCGCCGACACGAGTGGCGGTGGCGGAGGGATTTGAACCCTCAACAGCTATCCTGGTCAGGACCAAATATGGTGTTCTAGCTCCGTAAACGTACCACGGCGCATAACGCTGGTTAACTGTAACTCCCGGAATTTTGTGTCCACGGCGTGTCCACGGGGGCACCGGACAGCGGTTTGCTGGGATATGCTCAAAGGGCTGTTCGGGAATGCGATGGGTGCCCGCGATGTGCTGGCGGCTCTCGAAGGCGAGTCGACCCACCAGAAGGCAAGAGCCGCAGTGAAGGTGATGCATAGCGTAACCGTCAGGGAGTACCCAGGCAGGTGGCTTACTCAGCGCGATCCTGACGCCCAAGACCCGCGGCCTTGCGGGCGGTCACCCCCCGCCAACGCGTCCGGGCTCGGCGGGTGAGGCTGGGCAATAAGAAGACGCCCGCCCACACCGACGCCATCCCACCTCGAACAATCTTCACCAGCCCACCTGGCGTGTTCCCGTTGGATGAGTCCGCCGTGTTTTAGAGTCCTGTGGCCCCCGGG
>NZ_VYIK01000537.1 GCF_008709575.1 Mycobacterium sp. | reverse complement strand
ACGACACGCCCGCCGTCCTCACCGGCTCGTACACCACTTCCCTGGACGCAACTCGCGGCGCCACCAGCGTTAAGGTCGATCGCCCACGTCACCTCACCGCCGTCGGCCAGATCTGTCACCGTGTCGATCAACTCCCGCAGCGTCGTCTCGTCGTTGGCGACGCGCTGCGACAACAGCCGCTGACCCTCGACATCGACGACCACGCAATAATGGTCGGCTTTCCCGGCATCAACACCGGCCCAGACTTGTTGCCTCACAGCCACCTCCGTGATCGTTGTCATCCCTACCAACCCAGCAGACGACCACGCCGACGTGTCCTTACACAGCGATCAAATCGCATCTCTCAATTAGCGGTCGAGTCGTCGCGGGACGCCGGGCGGCCAATCTCCTTCGGCCATACCTTCCGGCACCGCGATGGAAGCCATACCCGACGTCCCTGGGCAGTTCGAAGCCTACGGCCGAGGGCAACAACCACCCTCCAAGAAAGGTAAGGAGTGATGACTGTCACCATGGACTTCGGGGCACTGCCGCCGGAGGTCAATTCCGC
>NZ_VYIK01000536.1 GCF_008709575.1 Mycobacterium sp. | reverse complement strand
CGCCGGGGGGCATCGGCGGCGGCTGTGCATGTGCCACAGGCAGATTCACCGTGCCCACACACCAGAACCCGATGCCGGCAACAGCGGTTCCGACAGCGGCCACCGGTGTCATCCTGGCAAACATCACTGCTCCTCATCACTGTGCGCCCTTCGGGCCCTTCATTGGCCGCAATTGGCAACGGCACCTGGTGAACACGACGCGGGATTTATCTTCCGGACGCATCTGAATTAGGCGGACAGGGCGATAATACGGCAAGAAAGGCGGGCGCGCCCGTCAAAAGTCGTTTCACACCATAATTTTTTCACGCCGATCACTGTGATACGGCCCGGCGGGCACGCCCGGCAACGAGCACCACGCAGCACCCCGGGCCAGTCGTGTCACTGTCCAGACGTAAGTTCAGAAAAAGCGACTAAAGTCTCGATTATTGGACTAGCGTATCCCGATGTCGTCGCTGAGGAGCCGACACGGAAGGCTCGCCGCGCCCGGAAGGTTTCGGCGCTCGCCGCAGCCCAGCGAGAGGAGAAAGACGATGAAACAGTCGCCCCGG
>NZ_VYIK01000535.1 GCF_008709575.1 Mycobacterium sp. | reverse complement strand
GTGCGGCCGTTCCTGAAGTACCAGATCATCGCGGTGACCACACCGGGCAGCCCGCTGTCCAAAGGCGTCCCGACAGCTGCGCAGCTGCGCGCGCAGGACTGGATGCTGGGACCGTCGGCGGGCAGCGTGGACGGCGAGATCGCAGCCATCTTGGGGGATTTGGCGATTCCGGAGTCGCAGCAGCGGATTTTCCAGAGCGACGCCGCCGCCCTCGAAGAGGTGCGGCGGGTCGGCGGCATTACGCTGACGGTCGGCTTCGCGGTATCCAAGGACCTTGCCGCCGGGCGGTTGATCCACGTCGCCGGGCCGGGACTGCAGCTGTCGGGCGAGTGGTGCGCGTCGACACTGGGGCCCTCCGCCCGGCAGCCCGCCGTATCAGAGCTCATCCGGTTCATCACCACGCCGCGGTGTACTCAGGCGATGATCCGGGGCACCGGGGTGGGAGTGACCCGGTTCCGCCCCAAGGTGCACGTCACGCTGTGGAGCTGAGCTACGGCTGGCCGGGCAGCAGCCGCACCATCAGGGCGTGCACCTCGGCCAGCAGGGTG
>NZ_VYIK01000534.1 GCF_008709575.1 Mycobacterium sp. | reverse complement strand
CGCGACTACACCGCCAAGAAAGTTCGTGTGGTCGAGGGCGGCCGGCGGCTGGCCCGCACCCGGCATCACCTCGACGACGCTGGTCTCAGCGTAGAACAGTGGCGCGACAACTGGGAGGCGGCCCGGTATCGGATCAGCGCCAACGGCTCCCCGGATGAGCCGTTCGGCAATTTGACGATCACCGTCACCCCGACCGGCGAGGTCAGCATCCGGCTGCCCACACCGTTGGAGCATCTGGCCAACGCCCCACGCGGCCGCTACGTGCTCTCAGGCCAGGCGGTGTTCGCCCACCGCGACCAGGAATGGATGGCGCGGATCACCGCCGGCAGCTCGGTGTCCTACACCCTCACCCGCAAACCCGGGCGTTCCGGTCGCTATCTGACCGCAAACTGGGCGATCGGATCGGTGCCGTATTGGGCCGGCCGCGACGATCGCGCCGCCGGCGATGATGTGTATCTCACCGGCCCGGTGGTGGGAGTCGACCTCAACGACGGGCACCTGGCGGTGCGCCGCCTGGATGCCCACGGCAACCCGGTCGGGGCGCCCAA
>NZ_VYIK01000533.1 GCF_008709575.1 Mycobacterium sp. | reverse complement strand
TGGCCCGCACCGCCCAGGACAACGGCTCCCCGTTGCGCGCCGGCCAGATTGTGCTCTCCGGTGCGCTGGGCCCCATGGTCCCGGTCCGCCCGGGCAGCAGTTACGCGGCCGAAATTGACAGAATCGGTTCGGTCGCGGTGTCTTTCGCAGAGGTGACGCCATGACACGCACCAAGGTCGCCGTCATCGGCTCGGGCAATATCGGCACGGACCTGATGATCAAGGTACTGCGGCTGTCGGAGCACCTCGAGATGGGCGCGATGGTCGGCATCGACCCGGACTCCGACGGCCTGCGCCGGGCTCAGCGGCTCGGTGTGCCGACCACCGCGCACGGTGTACGAGGCCTAGTTGCGATGCAGGAGTTCGACGATATCGCCGTGATTTTCGACGCGACATCGGCCACCGCGCACCTCGACAACGCGCGGCTGCTGGCACCACACGGTAAGGCGCTGGTCGACCTCACCCCCGCCGCGATCGGCCCGTTCGTGGTGCCGGCCGTCAACCTCCACGAACACCTCGAGAGGCGCAACGTCAACATGGTGACCTGCGG
>NZ_VYIK01000532.1 GCF_008709575.1 Mycobacterium sp. | reverse complement strand
GACGATCGTCAGCCGGATGATTTCTCCGCACGAAACCGCGGTGCTGACCGTCGGTTCGGTGCAGGCCGGCTCGGCGCACAACGTCATCCCGGACCGGGCGCTGCTGAAGGCCAACCTGCGATGGTTCAACCCGCAGGTTCGCGAGCGACTGATCGACGGGATCAAGGCGGTCTGCGACGGCATCGCCCGCACCTACGGGATGCCCGAGGACCAGCTTCCGCAGGTCACGCTTACCGGCGGTTGCACGCCGCTGGTCAACGACGAAAACCTGTGTGCCCGCCTGGCTGCGGCGCTGGGCACGGCGATCGGGCCGGACCGCGTTGTGACGCAGCTGCCGCCGTTGACCGCGTCGGAAGACTGTCAACTGCTCAAAGGCCCGCACCTGGATCTACCCCTGGCGTACCTGTTCGTCGGGGTCGCCGACCCGCAGGTGTACTCCGCGGCGTTGGCGAGCGGGAAGCTGTTCCCCTACTCGCCGCACAGCCCGGACTACCGGGTCGACGTGGCGGCAGTCCCGTTCGGGGCCAAAGTCGCCAGCCACGTGATGCTC
>NZ_VYIK01000531.1 GCF_008709575.1 Mycobacterium sp. | reverse complement strand
GGCTGTAACCAGTTTTCGGTGCACGCCCCTTGATCGGCAGGGTTTCCAGCGTTGCTGCAGCCGCAGCGAAAACATCGCGATTGTCCGCCGCGACCGGTCCCGAGAGAACAGTCTCCGCGACCGCCACCGCGAACAGCGAATTGAAAGCCGCAGCTACCTTCCAGCGTGCAGCCATTGTTTGATGATAATTACGCCGCCTTTAGCCGGCCAAGCTTTCTGACGTGCTTTTTAACGCCACCGCCTGAGCACGCGCGGCGGTGCGCTTGTAGATACGGGCGACCGTGTTGGGGAACCACCGCGAACCACCTTGGCCGCACGGCACGGCGTCGCTGTTGAGCTGGTCGGCGACGGTCTGCCAGGTCGCGCCGTTGTCACGCAGGGCCACGATGCGGGCCGCGATCTCGGCGGGAACCGAGACCGGGCGGCCCAAGCGAACGCCGGCGGCTTTTTTGGCCGCCAGGGCGGCTTTGGTCCGGTCGGAGATCAACGCCCGCTCCAGCTCGGCGACACCGCCCATGACTTGCGTGGTGAAGCGGCCAGCGGCCGAGCTG
>NZ_VYIK01000530.1 GCF_008709575.1 Mycobacterium sp. | reverse complement strand
TACTTCTCGGTCAATCAGCAACTGAGCCGGACCGTGACCCGCGACGTCGTCGTGCACGGGCAGCGCCTGCGGCGCAACGATCGAGTCATCATCAGCTGGCTGGCCGCCAACCACGACGAGCACGAGTTCGAGCGACCCGACGAGGTCGTGCTGGATCGGGTGCGCAACCGCCACCTCGCCTTCGGGCTCGGTCCGCATCGATGCATCGGATCACATCTGGCGCGGATCATGTTCGAGGTGATGGTCAAGGCGGTGCTCGAGCGCATCCCCGACTACCGCGTCGACGCCGACGGCGTTCGTCGCTACCGCGGCAACCCGAGCATGACCGGGCTCGGCACGCTTCCGGTCACCTTCACTCCCGGCATGTCGTGGAAAACGCCGCGCCCGTGCGAGCGCAGCGCGACGAGCCGCCGCAGAGGGTGAAACGGTGGTAGGTGAGATGCCGTGCGGAGTGTTCGGTGGCCGATGACACCGGCACCGCGGCCGAGCACGAGCCCGATTACCGGTTCGCGCTCGCCAACGAGCGGACGTTTCTGGCCTGGCAGCGCACC
>NZ_VYIK01000052.1:28639-28850 GCF_008709575.1 Mycobacterium sp. | reverse complement strand
CCATCCCCCCACCCTCGGACCAGCCGACCCCGTCGGCCGCGCCCGCATAGGGCTTGCACCGGCCGTCCGGCGCCAAACCCCGATGCCTGCTGAACTCCACGAAAACCGTTGGTGTGGCGTTGACGGTCACGCCGCCGGCCAGGGCGAGGTCGCATTCGCCGGACCGCAGCGCGGCCACCGCCATGTGCAGCGCCACCAGCGACGACGAGCA
>NZ_VYIK01000052.1:0-28630 GCF_008709575.1 Mycobacterium sp. | reverse complement strand
TAGGCCACCCGGCCCGAGGCCACGCTGGAGGTCATCCCGGTCAGCCGGTAGCCCTCGATCTCCTCGGCGAGCATGCCGTAGCCCTGCGCGATGATCCCGGCGAATACCCCGGTGGCGCTGCCGCGCAGGCCGGTCGGGTCAATCCCGGCCCGTTCCAACGCCTCCCAGGACAACTCCAGCAGCATGCGTTGTTGGGGATCCATCGCCAGCGCCTCCGACGGCGACACCCCGAAGAACGCCGCGTCGAAACCCGCGACGTCGTCGACGAATCCCCCCGATCGCGTGTAGGAGGTGTGCGGCGTGTCGGGATCGGGGTCGAACAGTGCGGCCAGGTCCCATCCCCGATCGGTGGGAAAGTCCGAAATCACGTCGCGGCCGTTGGCCACCATCTCCCAGAGGTCTTCCGGTGACTCCACCCCGCCGGGGAAACGACACGACATCCCCACGATCGCGATCGGTTCTCCCGACCGTTCGAGCAGGGCGCGGTTCTGCCGCTTCAGGCGCTCCACCTGGACCAGCGCCTTACGCAGCGCCTCGGTCGCATGCTGGAGTTGCTCAGTCATATGTGGTTACCCCTCGCCTAACGTCTCGGCCGGACGCGCCACGCGGCCCCTGAGGTGACGGGCCGAGTCAGGAAAGTCGATCGGCTGGTTCCTCGGCCGGCAGCGACCCAGGTCAGCGATCCATGGCGCGACTGTACCCGGCACCCGGCCCCGGTGGTCAGGCGCGTCGGCGCCAACCGCCGTCGGGCCGATCGGGCGGGTATCATGACGATGCTGGCCGGCTGCCGCAACGCTGCCGAAACCAGGCGTCCGAGGAACTAGCCGGCGTGCCCTAGCGTTATCCAATCCGGAAAGACCGACGCGGAGGATTTCTAAGGAGTGGCGGCCAATGGCTGATCGAGTCCTACGAGGCAGTCGCCTCGGAGCCGTGAGCTACGAGACCGACCGCAATCACGACCTGGCGCCTCGCCAGATCGCGCGGTATCGCACGGACAACGGCGAAGAGTTCGAGGTTCCGTTCGCTGACGACGCGGAGATCCCGACCACCTGGCTGTGCCGCAACGGCATGGAAGGCACCCTGATCGAAGGCGACCTGCCTGAGCCTAAAAAGGTCAAGCCGCCGCGTACGCACTGGGACATGCTGCTGGAGCGCCGCTCGATCGAGGAGCTCGAAGAATTGCTCAAAGAGCGTCTCGAGCTGATCAGATCCCGCCGCCGCGGTAGCTGACCCGGCTGGGTGTTCCCGGCTGTGCGGGGGCTGTGGGCAGCGCCTGGTGGCCGGAGAGCCGTGCGCCGATCCCCCACCGGGCGACTTTGACCAGCGCTTCGCGGATATTGGACCCGCTCATCTTGGAGATCCCGAGTTCGCGCTCGGTGAACGTGATCGGGACCTCGACGACGACGAAACCGTCGTTGACCGTGCGCCAGGTCATTTCGATCTGAAAGCAGTAGCCCTTGGAGTCCACGGCGCCGAGGTCGAGTTTTTCCAGCACCTCCCGCCGATAGGCCCGGTAGCCGGCGGTGATGTCGTGCACGCCGACCCCCAACAGCACGCGGGAATAGGTGTTGGCCACTTTGGACAGCGCTATGCGCCGCCACGGCCAGTTGCGCACGGTTCCCCCGGCGACGTAGCGCGAGCCGATGGCCAGGTCGGCGCCTGCGTCGACGGCATCCAGCAGCCGGTGCAGCTGTTCGGGCGCGTGGCTGCCGTCGGCGTCCATTTCGACCAGGGTGGTATACCCCTGGTCGAGTCCCCAGGCGAAACCCGCGAGGTAGGCCGCTCCCAGGCCGTCCTTGGTGGTGCGATGCATCACGTGGATCCGCCCCGGGCCGGCCGTGTTGTCGGCCCGGGCCAGCTCGTCGGCCAGCCGTCCGGTGCCGTCAGGGCTGTTGTCGTCGACGACGAGCACATGGGCATCCGGACGGGCCCGGTGCAGCCGTTGCAGGATGAGTGGGAGATTCTGACGCTCGTTGAACGTGGGGATGATTACCAGGATGCGCTGGCTGGGGCGCGGCGCCGGCTGGCTCATATGGCTCCTCATGTTCGGCCCTGGCAGGGCTGCGGGTCGGTCGCCGGCAGTGACCGGCGTCGTTTCGGACGCGGGAACCACCCATTGTGCAGTATTGCAGCGAGGACCGCGCCGCTAGCCGCCAGGACCAGTACCCACTGCAGTGTGGGGGCCCAGCGGGTGGCCGGGGTCAGCGCGGTCTTCAGACGCACCTGGCTGTCCAGGTAGGCGGGCTCGAAGAAGCCGGTGCGGACCAGCTCGCGGCCGTCGGGCGCGATGACCGCGCTGATGCCGACGGTGCCCGCGACCACGACATATCGATCGTGCTCGACCGCACGCACCTTGTCGAAGGCCAGCTGCTGCTCGCTCATGGCCCGATTGAACGTGGCGTTGTTGCTGGGCATCGCCAGCAGTTGCGCGCCGGCCAGGACCGAGTCCCGGGCGGCACGGTCGAAAACCACTTCCCAGCAGGTGGCGACGCCCACCGGGACACCCGCCACATGGACCACACCGGTGGTCGGCCCGGGCACGATGTGGCCGGCGAAGGCCGCGTATCCCGAGAGGTGCCGAAACAGCCACGGCCAGGGCAGGTACTCGCCGAAGGGTTGCACGATGCGTTTGTTGTGGCGCTCGGCCGGTCCGCTGTCGGGGTTCCAGACGATCACGGTATTGGTGTAGGCCGGGTCGTCGGGTGACCGGTTGGGTACCTCCAGGATGGTGCCGACGAGGATCGGCGCCGCGATCGCGTCGGCCGCCGCCGAGACCTGCTGCGCGGCGTCGGCGTTGGCCAGCGGGTCGATGTCGGATGCGTCCTCGGGCCAGACGACGAAAAGTGGTTGGACCGCGCGTCCGGCGTGCACGTCGTCGGCCAACCGCATGGTCTGCCGCACGTGGTTGTCGAGCACGGCGCGGCGCTGGGCGTTGAAGTCGAGCCCGAGCCGGGGCACGTTGCCTTGCACCGCGGCCACGGTGACGGTGGGCTCGTTGCCCGCTCCGGCGCCGGAGCGCCGGACCGGGGGCCAGACGACGACAGTTGTGAACAGCACCGCGCAGATGCACACAGCCGGCAAGACCACGGCCGGTGCGGGAGCGGCGTCCGGGCCGGCAGCGTCGGCCGGCCGGGCCGATCGCCACCACGACACCACCTCGAACGCGATGGCGGCCGCACTGAACCCGATCAACACGATCCCGAAAGTCAACAGCGGGGGGCCGCCGAGCCGCACCAGCGGCAAAAACGGCCCTCCGGTTTGACCGAAGGCCACCACGCCCCAGGGGAACCCCCCGAACGGGACAACCGACTTCAACCACTCCTGCGCGGTCCACAGCAGCGCGAACCAGATCGGCCAACCGGGCAGCCGACGCACCACGACGGCCAGCAGTCCGAAGAGTCCCGGAAATACCGCGCAGGCGACCGCCAGCGCGATCCACGGCGCGGCTCCGACCAGGGTGGCGATCCACGGCAGCAGCGGCAGATAGAACACCAGCCCGAACAGAAAGCCGTAACCGAGCCCACCGAGCAGCGTCGTGCGGGGCCGGGTCAGCACCCAGGCCAGCAGCGCGAACGCCGGGACGGCGGCCCACCACCAGTTGGCCGGCGGAAAGCTGGTGTAGAGCAACACCCCGGCACCCGCCGTGGCGCCCAGCCGCGTCAGTCGCGGCCGCAGGGTATTGACGCTCCCGGCCAGCCGCGCCGGCACCCTAACCATGGATCACCACGCCCCGGTGCACGGTTTGTCGGCAGCGCGGCCACGCTCGGGCGGTCAGCTTCGGCAGTGCCGGCAGCCGCGCGCGAGTATCGGTGTCGAGGTGCCCGACGTCCCACACCGCGTAGGACGCCGGCGCGCCGGGCGCCAGCGTGCCCGTCAGCCCGTCGCGGATCCCGCCGGCCCGCCAGCCGCCGCGGGTCGCCGCGGCGAACGCGGCCCGCTCCGAAACGGCGTTGTCCGGAGTGCGGGTGTTGGCGGCCGCATGAACGCTGCGCCACGGGTCGATGGGCGTCACCGGGGCGTCCGAGCCGAACGCGAGGGGCACGCCGTGGGATGCTAACAGCGACAACGGGTTGAGCCGGCCGGCGCGCTCGACGCCCAGACGTCGCGCATACATGCCGTCGCGGCCGCCCCACAGCGCGTCGAAGCCGGGCTGCACACTGGCCACGACGCCCCACGCGCCCAGTTGTGCGGCCTGCTGCGCGGTCACCATTTCCAGGTGCTCGAGCCGGTGCCCGCACCGGGCCACGGCCGCCACCCCCAGGTCCTCGACCACCCGTTCGAACGCGTCGACCACGGCCGCCACGGCGGCGTCGCCGATGACGTGGAAGCCCGCCGGCACCCCGGCTTCAGTGCATGCCCGCACATGCGCGGTGATCAGGTCCGGCTCCAGGTAGCAGGCGCCGACCCGGTCCGGGGCGTCGGCGTAGGGCTCGCGCAACCAGGCGGTCCGCGAGCCCAGCGCGCCGTCGACGAACAGGTCGCCGGCCAGCCCGCGGGCCCCGGTCTCGGTGACCAGGGCCCGGGCGGCTGCGGCGCTGGTGACGGCCTGCCCCCAGTAGCCGATCACCTCGACAGCGTGCCTCCCGGACTTGTGGGCGCGCAGCTCCTGCCAGTCGTCGAGCCCGCCGATGTCGGGTCCGGCGCATTCGTGCACGGCGACGATGCCGGCTGCGGCGGCCGCGGCCAGCGCCGCGTCGCGGGCCTGGGCGCGTTGCGCCCCGGTCAGCAGCCCGCGGGCGACAGCCCGGACCCGGTGGTGGGCGTCGCCGGTGAGCGGCTGTTGGGCGGCGTATCCGGTGGCGGCCGACAGACCGGCGGTGCGCCGGCGCAGCCCAGTGGAGGCCAGCGCCGAGTGGGCGTCGACGCGGGCCAGGTAGGCGGGCCGGTCACCGAGCACCCGGTCCAGCTCGGTCGTGGTCGGTGGGCTGGGATCCCGCCAGCGTGATTCGTCCCACCCGTGGCCCCACACCGGCCGGCCGGGATGGGCGGCGGCGTACTCGGCGATCCGCTGCAGGCACTGGTCGCGTGAGGCGGCGGCCCGCAGGTCCAGTCCGGTCAGCGTCAGGCCCGTCGCGGTGAGGTGGATGTGACTGTCGACGAACGCCGGGGCGACGAAGCCGCCGTCCAAGTCGACGACGGTGGCGCCGGCGAACTGGTCACGGCCCTCGTCGTCGCTGCCCAGCCAGGCGATCACGCCGTCGCGAACGGCCATCGCGGTGGCGTCGGGGTGGGTCGGGCTGTAGACCCGCCCGCCCAGCAGCAGGGTCGTCACGCTGCGAGCCACCCGCACAGCCGCGCCATGTGATGGCAACGTCGGCGCCCACCGCGACAGTTCCGCTGTGCCAGGATGGCTGACGTGACGACAATCGAGCTGGATACCCCGGACGGCCCGATCGATGCGCTGCTGGACATCCCTGACGGACCGGGGCCGTTTCCCGGTGTGGTGGTGGTTCACGACGCCTTCGGCTACGCCCCGGACAAGACGTCGATCTCGGAAAACATCGCCGCCGCCGGTTATATTGCGCTGACCCCGAACCTGTATGCCCGGGGCGGCCGGATGCGCTGCATCACCCGGGTGTTCCGCGAGCTGCTGACCCAGCGGGGCCGTGCCCTTGACGACATCGTGGCCGCCCGCGACTATGTGCAGTCGATGCCGCAATGCACCGGCCGGGTCGGCATCGCCGGCTTCTGCATGGGCGGACAGTTCGCCTTGATCCTCTCCCCCAAGGGTTTCGGCGCTTCAGCCCCGTTCTACGGAGTGCCGCTGCCGCGCGATCTGAGCAACACCCTCGACGGGGCCTGCCCGATCGTGGCCAGCTTCGGCGCCCGCGACCCGATGGGCATCGGGGCGCCCAACAAGCTGCGCAGGGTGCTCGAGCACAAGGGCATTCCCCACGACGTCAAGGTCTACCCGAAAGCCGGGCACGGCTTCGCCAACAAGCTGCCCGCCCAGCCGCTGCTGAAGGTCACCGGATTCGGCTACAACCAGGCCGCTGCCGAGGACGCCTGGGCGCGGGTGTTCGCGTTCTTCGGCGAGCACCTGCGCGACGGCTGAGCCCGATCGGTCAGGTGGCCGGCCGCAGCTCCAGCCCGATGTTGTTCTGCATTCCCCCGCGCAGCTTGCTGAACAGCGTGAACAGCCGGCCGATCAGACCGTAGCGGCGGTTGATGGCGGCGAACACCGCCCCGGTCTGCGACGGATCCAGGATCGACGCGGTGGCCTCGACGGGATCGCTTTTCGGGCGGCCCCGCATGTCGCAGGCCGCCAGGGTCACCCGCGGAGTGTGCCGGATCCGCTTGACCTTCCAGGATTTCGCCTCGGTGATCACCAGCAGCCGGTCGCCGTCGGGGGCAGCCCAGATCGGAGTGGGTTTGGGCCGGCCGTCTTTGGTGAAGGTGGTCAGCAGCAGATACCGGGACTTCGCGACGTCGGCGAACGTGGGAGCCACAGCTCAACGCTAACAGGTGTCAGCCTTCCAGGTCGCCTTCGGTTTCCAGCAGCACTCGGCGCAGCCCGTCGAGGGTCTGCGGGCGCGGATCGGCCCACATGCCGCGGTCGACCGCCTCCAGCAGCCGCTCGGCCATCCCGTGCAACGCCCACGGGTTGGATTCGGCCATGAATTTGCGGTTCTGGTCGTCCAATACGTAGGCCTCGGTGAGCTGCTCGTACATCCAGTCGGCCAGCACGCCCGCGGTGGCGTCGTAGCCGAACAGGTAGTCGACGGTGGCGGCCATCTCGAACGCGCCCTTGTAGCCGTGGCGGCGCATCGCGGCCAGCCACCGCGGGTTGACCACCCGGGCGCGAAACACCCGGGCGGTCTCCTCCAAGAGCGTGCGGGTGCGCACCGCGTCGGGCCGGGTGCTGTCGCCGATGTAGGCGGCCGGGCTGTGACCGGTCAGCGCCCGTACGGTCGCCACCATGCCGCCGTGGTACTGGAAATAGTCGTCGGAGTCGGCGATGTCGTGCTCGGCGGTGTCGGTGTTCTTCGCGGCGACCGCGATGCGCCGGTAGGCCCGGTGCATCTCGCCTGTTGCCGGCGCGCCGTCCAGCCCGCGCCCGTAGGCGAACCCGCCCCACGCGGTGTACACCTGGGCGAGGTCGGCGTCGTCGCGCCAGGTGCGGCTGTCGATCAACTGCAGCAGCCCGGCCCCGTAAGTACCCGGCTTGGATCCGAAAATCCTTGTAGTGCATCGACGTTCGTCACCATGCTGAGCCAGGTCGGCCTGGGTGTGGGCGCGGACGTAGTTCTGCTCGGGCGGTTCGTCGAGCGCGGCGACCAGGCGTACCGCGTCGTCGAGCATCATCACCACGTGCGGGAACGCGTCGCGGAAGAAGCCGGAGATACGCACGGTGACGTCGACGCGGGGCCGGCCCAGCTCGGCCGGCGAGATCGGCGCCAGGTCGACAACCCGCCGGGAGGCCTCGTCCCAGACCGGCCGGACACCAAGCAGCGCAAGCACTTCGGCGATATCGTCGCCGGAGGTGCGCATCGCCGAGGTGCCCCACACCGACAATCCGACCGATCGCGGCCAGCTCCCGTAGTCGGCGCGGTAGCGGGCCAGCAGCGAATCCGCCATGGCCACACCGGTTTCCCACGCCAACCGGCTTGGCACCGCCTTTGGGTCGACGGAGTAGAAGTTGCGGCCGGTGGGCAGCACGTTGACCAGGCCGCGCAGCGGCGACCCGGACGGTCCGGCGGGCACGAACCGGCCGTCCAGCGCCGTGAGAATCCGGTCGATCTCGCCTGCGGTGCCGGCCAGCCGGGGCACCACCTCGGTGGCGGCGAACCGCAACACCGCAGCCACGTCGGCGTCGTCGGTGAGCCCGTCGACGGCGGCGGGATCCCACCCGGCCTGCTGCAAGCCGGCAACCAGTCGGCGGGCCTGCGCTTCGGCCGCGTCGACCGCGCAGCGGTCGTCGTCGCCGTCCTCGGCCAAGCCCAACGCCTGGCGCAGCCCGGGCAGGATGCGCTGGCCGCCGAACAGCTGGCGGGCCCGCAGGATCGCCAGCACCAGGTCGAGTTCGGCCTCGCCGCCGGGTGTCTGGCCGAGGACGTGCAACCCGTCGCGGATCTGGGCATCCTTGATCTCGCACAGCCAGCCGTCGACGTGCAGCAGCATCTCGTCGAAGGCGTCGTCGGCGGGCCGCGCGGCCAGTCCCAGGTCGTGGTCCATCCGGGCGGCCCGGATCAGGGTCCAGATCTGCTGGCGGACGGCGGGCAGCTTGGCCGGATCGAGCGCGGCGACGCTGGCATGCTCGTCGAGCAGCTGCTCCAGCCGGGCGATGTCGCCGTAGGTTTCGGCGCGGGCCATCGGCGGGATGAGGTGGTCGACGAGCACGGCGTGCGCCCGGCGCTTGGCCTGGGTGCCCTCGCCGGGGTCGTTGACCAGAAACGGGTAGACCAGCGGCAGGTCGCCCAGCGCGGCGTCGGATGCGCAGCCTGCCGACAGGCCCAGTGTTTTGCCCGGCAGCCACTCCAGGTTGCCGTGCTTGCCCAGGTGCACGACGGCGTGGGCCCCGAAGCCGTCGGGAAAGGTCGAGCCCAGCCACTGGTAGGCGGCCAGGTAGTGGTGGCTGGGGGGCAGGTCGGGATCGTGGTAGATCGCTACCGGGTTCTCCCCGAAGCCCCGCGGGGGCTGCACCATCAGCACGATGTTGCCCGCCTGCATCGCGGCGATGACGATGTCGCCGTCGGGGTTTCGGCTGCGGTCGACGAACAGCTCGCCCGGCGGCGGACCCCAGTGCGCGCAGACCGCGTCGGCGAGCTCGGGGGGCAGCGTGGCGAACCAGGCGCGGTAGTCCCGGGCGCTGACCCGGATCGGGTTGGCGGCCAGCTGCTCGGCGGTCAGCCAGCCGAGGTCCTGGCCGCCGCGCTCGATCAGCGCATGGATCAGCGCGTCCCCGTCGCCGGCGTCCACGCCCGGGATGTCGCCGATCCGGTAGCCGCGGTCGCGCATCGCCCGCAACAGCGCCACGGCGCTGGCCGGGGTGTCCAGGCCGACCGCGTTGCCGATGCGGGCGTGTTTGGTCGGATACGCCGAGAACACGATGGCCACCCTCTTGTCGGCGGGGCTGATCCGGCGCAGCTGCGCGTGCCGAACGGCCAGCCCGGCGACCCGCGCGCAGCGCTCTGTGTCGGGCACGTAGGAGATCAGCCCGGCGTCGTCGATCTCCTTGAAGGAGAACGGCACGGTGATGATGCGGCCGTCGAATTCGGGGACCGCGACCTGGCTGGCCACGTCCAGCGGGCTCATCCCGTCGTCGCTGGACAGCCAGTGTTGTCGCGAGCTGGTCAGGCACAGTCCCTGCAGGATCGGGATGTCCAACGCGGCCAGATGTTCGACGTTCCAGCTGTCGTCGAGACCGCCCGCGGCCGCCGTCGCCGGGTTTGCGCCCCCGGCGGCCAGCACGGTGACCACCAGGGCGTCGGCCCGTGCCAGGATGTCCAGCAGTTGCGGCTCGGGCGTACGCAGCGACGCGCAGTAGACCGGCAGCGCCTGCCCGCCGGCGGCGTCGATCGCCCGGCACAGCTCCTCGACGTAGCCGGTGTTGCCGGCCAGATGCTGGGCGCGGTAGTAGAGCACTCCCACCGTCGGGGCGATCGCAAGCGCGGCGGAGCCGGGCGCAGCGCGGTCCAGCAGGCCCCAGCCGGGGATGTCCTGCGGCGGGCTGAACCCGTATCCGGTCATCAGCAGGGTGTCGCAGAGGAACGCGTGCAGGTGGCGCAGGTTGGCGACGCCGCCCTGGGCCAGGTAGACGTGCGCCTGGACGGCGATGCCGGCCGGCACGGTGGAGCGCGCGGTCAGGTCGGCATCGGGCGACTGCTCGCCGCTGACCAACACCGCCGGGACGCCGCTGCCGAGCACCCGGTCGATCCCTTCGGGCCAGGCCCGGTAGCCGCCCAGAATCCGCACCACCACGACGTCGGCGCCGGCCAGCAGGCTTGGCAGGTCGTCGGGCAGCAACCGGGCGGGGTTGGCCCAGCGGTAGCCGGCGCCGCTGGCCCGGGCGGTCATCAGGTCGGTGTCAGACGTCGACAGCAGCAGCACACGCGGATCGGGCATCGGTCATTGTTACCGCATCAGCCGACAACGGCGCTCCCCTGCCGGATCGTCACGCGGTCCGCACGTCGAAGTCGGCGAGCTCGGGCACACGCAACAGTCCGCGGTGCCGCTCCGGCGTCCACGGGAACAATTCCGGCAGGCCGTCTTTACCCAGGTACCAGCTGTTGCAGCCGGTGACCCAGATCGTTTGCGGCATTGCGGCTTTCATGCTCTGGTTGTATGCCTTGGTGGCCGCCTCGGTGGGCGCGGCGCAAATGACGCGGCCGGATCGGATCTGGTTGATCCACCACAGCGCGTAATCGGCCTGGTCCTCGGCGATCGGTATCAGCGACTGGTTCCCGATCGGCGAATGCGGTCCCATCAGCATGAACAGGTTGGGGAATCCGGGCACCGCGACCGACCGGTACGCCGTCGGGCCGGCGGCCCACGCCTCGTCGAGGGTGAGCCCGTCTTCCCCGATGACCTCCAGCGGGCGCACATAGGCCCGGGCGTCGAAACCGGTGGCGTAGACCAGCAGATCGAGTTCGTGCAGGGTGCCCTCGGCGGTCACGACGCCGCGGGGCTCGATGTGGTCGATCGCCTCGGTGACGATCTCCACACCCGGTTGCCGGACGGCACGGTAGAAGCGCCACGCCATGACCTGCCGCTTGCACATCGGCTGGTCTTTGGGGGTGAGCTTGGCCCGCAACTGCGGGTCACGCACCGACAGCCGCAGGTTCCACCGGCACAGCGTCTGCACCAGACGGCGCTGAAACCCCGGCCGGATCGGCGCCCGGCCGAACAGGCCCCGGAACACAAACCCCCAGAACCGGTAAGCCAGCGCGTTGCACCTCGGCCACCGGGACAGCGCGGCCCGAATCAGCGGCGAGTAACGCGGGTTGGGCATCGGGTAGATCCATTGCGCGGTGCGCTGGAAGACCGTCAGCTGCCTGACCTTGCCGCCGAGTTCCGCGATGATCTGCACACCCGTGGAGCCTGTTCCGATCAAACCGATCCGCTTGTCCGGCAAAGAGATCGAGTGATCCCATCGCGACGAGTGAAACGCCGGGCCGGCGAAACTCGCGCGCCCGGGAATGTCCGGGTAGCGGGGCACCCGCAGCACCCCGGTTGCGGTGACGAGCACGTCGAAGGCCTCTTCGCCGTCGGCGGTGCGCAGCAGCCAGCGCCCGCCGTCGTAGCGGGCGGAGGTGACCTCGGTGCCGAAGCGGATGTGCGGGCGGATGGCCCGTTCGTCGGCCACCTGCCGGAAATAGTCCTGGATTTCCGGCCCCGGGGACAGCAGATGCGACCAGTTCGGGTTGGGCCGAAACGAGTAGGAGTAGTAGCGCGACGGCACATCGCAGGTGAGGCCGGGATAGGTGTTGTCGCGCCACGTCCCGCCGACATCGTCGGCTTTCTCGAAGATCGTGTAGGTGTCGATGCCGGCATCCTGCAGCTTGACCGCCATGCACAGGCCCGACATTCCCGCACCGACGATCGCGATGCGCACAGGTCGTTCGTCCACCATGCCAACCACCCGATGTTCGATGTGCGCTGAAGTTTACGCCGCCGACCCGGCGCTGCCGGGCGGTCGTAGGGTGAACGGATGCCCAGAACGCGCGCCGAGGACGCCTGCCCGGGCACCCTGGACCTCCACCGGGCGGCCGATGGCCCGCTGGCGCGGGTCCGGCTGCCCGGCGGGATGATCGGTGCGGCGCAGTTGGCGGCGCTGGCGTCGGCGTCGGCCCGGTTCGGTTCGGGCACGCTGGAGCTGACCGCGCGCGGCAACGTGCAGATCCGCCGGATCACCGAGCCGGCGGCCGTCGCCGAGATCGTCGCCGGGGCCGGGCTGTTGCCGTCGCCGGCTCATGAGCGGGTGCGCAACATCGTCGCGTCGCCGTTGTCCGGGCGGCTGGGCGGGCTGCTCGACGTGCGCGGGTGGGTAGCTGAACTGGATGCCGCGATCCGGGCGCGCCCGGTGTTGGCGTCGCTGCCGGGCCGGTTCTGGTTCTGCCTCGACGACGGCCGCGGCGACGTCTCGGGGCTGGCGGCCGACGTCGGCGTGCATCCGCTCGGCGACGCGGCAGCGTTGCTGCTGGCCGGCCGTGACAGCGGGGTGCGGTTGGCGCCCGGCGACGTCGTAGCCACGCTGGTCGCCGTTGCAACACGGTTCGTCGAGGTGCGCGCAAAAGCCTGGCGGGTCGCCGAATTGGACGACCCCGGCGTGCTGGTGCCCGGCGCCGCATCGAGCGGGCCGCGGTTGGGCGGCGACACCGCACCGCCGGTGGGATGGCTGCGCCAGGACGACGGCCGGGTGTCGCTGGGCGCGGCGGTGCCGCTGGGTGTGTTGGCGGCCCGGGTGGCGCAATGCCTGGCGGCGATCGAGGCCCCGCTGGTCGTCACGCCGTGGCGGTCGGTGCTGGTGTGCGACCTCGACGACGACACCGCCGACGCGGCACTGCGGGTGCTGGCGCCGCTGGGCCTGGTGTTCGACGAGAACTCGCCCTGGCTTGCGGTCAGCGCCTGCGTGGGCAGCCCCGGCTGCGCACACTCGGCCGCCGACGTGCGCGCCGATGCCGCGGCCGCGGCGTGCACCGGTGCTGCGCCCACCCGTCGGCACTTCGTCGGCTGCGAGCGGGCCTGCGGCAGCCCGCCGATCGGGGAGGTGCTGGTCGCCACCGCGGCGGGATACCGCACTCTGCGCAGACAGCCGTAGGGTGAGCTCGTGCTCGACTACCTGCGCGACGCCGAGCAGATCTACCGGCAGTCGTTTGCGACCATCCGCGCCGAGGCGCAGCTGACCCGGTTTCCCGCCGACGTCGAGCAGGTGGTGGTGCGGCTGATCCACACCTGCGGTCAGGTCGACCTCGTCGAGCACATCGCCTACACCGACGACGTCGTGGCCCGGGCCGGCGCCGCCCTGGCGGGCGGCGCCCCGGTGCTGTGCGACTCGTCGATGGTGGCCGCCGGGATCAGCCGGAAATTGCTGTGCGGCAACGACATCGTGTCGCTGGTGGCCGACCCGCGGGCGGCGGGGCTGGCCGCGCGCCGACACACCACCCGCTCGGCGGCCGGGGTGGAGCTGGCCGCGGACCGACTGGCCGGGGCGGTGCTGGCGATCGGCAACGCGCCGACCGCGCTGTTTCGGCTGCTGGAGCTGCTCGACGACGGGGCGGGGGCGCCGGCCGCGGTGCTCGGCGGGCCGGTCGGGTTCGTCGGCTCGGCGCAGGCCAAGCAGGAACTGATCGAACACCCGCGCGGCATGGCCTATCTGGTGGTGACCGGTCGTCGCGGCGGCAGCGCGATGGCCGCCGCGGCCGTCAACGCGATCGCGGCGCGCGCCCGATGACCGCCCGCGGCACGCTGTTCGGCGTCGGGCTGGGTCCCGGCGACCCGGAACTGGTGACCATCAAAGCCGCCAAGGTGATCGGCGCGGCCGACGTGGTGGCCTACCACAGCGCCCGCCACGGCCGCAGCATCGCCCGGGGCATCGCCGCACCCTATCTGCGGCCCGGCCAGATCGAGGAACACCTGATCTACCCGGTCACCACCGAGTCCACCGACCATCCCGGCGGCTACGCCGGGGCGCTGGAGGACTTCTACGCCGACGCCGCCGCGCGCATCGGCGCGCACCTGGACGCCGGGCGCGACGTGGCGCTGCTGGCCGAGGGCGATCCGCTGTTCTACAGCTCCTACATGCACCTGCACACCCGGCTGACCCGGCAATTCGACGCGGTGATCGTGCCCGGCGTGACCTCGCTCAGCGCGGCCTCGGCGGCGGTCGCCACCCCGCTGGTGGCCGGTGACGAGGTGCTCACCGTGCTGCCGGGCACCCTGCCGGCCGCCGAGCTGGCCCGCCGGCTCTCCGACGCCGACGCCGCTGTGGTGGTCAAGCTGGGTCGGTCATATCCGGCTGTGCGAGAAGCGCTCTCGATGGCCGGGCAGCTCGGCGACGCGGTGTATGTGGAGCGGGCCAGCACCACCGGGCAGCGGGTGCTGCCCGCCGCCGAGGTCGAGGCGGCCAGTGTGCCGTACTTCGCGCTGGCCATGGTGCCGGGCGGGCGGCGGCGCCGGCATGGCCGACGGGGGGCCGGCGGTGTCGCGGTGGTGGGTCTGGGCCCCGGGCACGGCGACTGGATGACCCTGGAAAGCCGCCGCGAGCTGGCCGCCGCCACCGATCTCATCGGCTACCGGCTGTATCTGGACCGGGTCGCGGTCCGCGACGGCCAGCAACGTCACCCCAGCGACAACACCGATGAGCCCGCCCGCGCCAAGCTGGCGTGCATGCTGGCCGAACAGGGCCGGGCGGTGGCGGTGGTGTCGTCGGGCGATCCCGGGGTGTTCGCGATGGCGACCGCCGTGCTCGAGGAGGCCAAGCAGTGGCCGGGGGTGCGGGTGCGGGTGATTCCGGCCATGACCGCCGCACAGGCCGTCGCCAGCCGGGTGGGCGCCCCGCTCGGACATGACTACGCGGTGATCTCACTGTCGGATCGGCTCAAACCGTGGGAGGTGATCGCAGAACGGTTGTCCGCGGCCGCGGCGGCCGACATGGTGCTGGCGATCTACAACCCCGCGTCGAAGACCCGGACCTGGCAGGTCGCCGCGATGCGTGAGGTGTTATTGCAGCATCGCGATCCCGGCACGCCGGTGGTGATAGGCCGCGACGTGTCCGGCCCGGGCGAGAGGGTCATAGTGGTGCCGTTGGCGGATCTGAACCCGGCCGAGGTCGACATGCGCTGCCTGCTGATCGTCGGATCATCGCAAACCCAGTGGTACAGCGACGCGTCGGGCGACCGGCTTTTCACCCCGCGGCGCTATCCGGCGTGATGGGCACACGGCCTCTATCGTTGTCTGCACGAAGCCGAAATGCGGACGCGAAGGGACGAGGCAGCACATGACCAACGGAGCAACGCATCCGGGCATCGTCGTCGGGGTCGACGGGTCCCCGCAGGCGCAGGCGGCCCTGCGCTGGGCCGTGCCCGAGGCCACCATGCGCAACGTGCCCCTGACCCTGGTGCACGCCACGGCGCCGGTGCCGGCCGTACTGCCTCAGCAGCCCGAAGCCGCGGCTCGGCAGGCGCTCGACGATGCCGTCAGGGCGGTCGAGGAGATGACCGACGGCCACAGCCGCCCGCGGATCGCCAGCGAGCTCATCTCGGGCGCGCCGGTCCCGGCTCTCGTCGACTTGTCCACCAGAGCGGACATGATCGTCGTCGGCAGCCGCGGCAACGGGCCGGTGAAACGCTTGCTGCTGGGATCGGTCAGCAACGGGCTGGTTCATCACGCCCACTGCCCGGTCGCGGTCATCCACCGCGACGACCCGTCACCGCGGTCCGGGCCGGTGCTGGTCGGCATCGACGGGTCGCCGGCATCCGAGCGGGCCACCGTCATCGCGTTCGACGAGGCGTCGTGGCGGGGCACCGACGTGGTGGCCTTGTATGCCTGGACCGACGCCGAGGTTCCCGACCTGCCGCCCCGGGAGTGGACCGGATTGACCAGGGTGTCGTGGTCGAACCTGCAGTCGCAGGCCGAGGAGACCCTGGCGGAGCGGCTGGCCGGATTCACCGAACGCTACCCGGACGTCACCGTCGAGAAGGTGATCGTCCCCAACCACCCCGCCCAGCACCTCATCGAACGCTCGGAGTCAGCCCAACTGGTGGTCGTCGGCAGTCACGGGCGCGGCGGTTTCGAGGGCATGCTGCTCGGGTCGGTCTCCACGGCAGTGGTCAACGCGGTGACCACCCCGGTGATCGTCGCCCGACGAGGTTAAGCTGGGCTAACTCGAGACCCCACGCCAGCTGAGCGCTTCCAGTGCCACCGCCACATCCACGCTGGAGTCCTCCAATGGGCGTGGCAGCATCTCGTCGGCACGAGCAAGCTTGCGAAGCAGGGTGTTTCGATGCGTGAAGAGCCGCGCGGCGGCTCGGGAAGCATTGCATTGCTCGCGGATGAACGTCAAAACGGTCCGGTGATGTTCGGCGTCGGCCGACGCGAAATCGCCGAGGGTGCGGTTGATGAACCGGTCCGCCCGTTCCGGGTCGGCGGTGAGCAGCGCGGCAAGCTCGACCTCGGTGAAGCTGGTCAGCCGCGCGTTGCGCCCGAGCCGCATCATCATGCGCTGGGTGGTGACCGCGTCGAGATGGCTGCGCCGGAACCCGTCGATGCCCGCGCTCGTCGACCCGACCGCGACCCGCACCCCCGGCAACGCGGCGACCGTGTCGTGCAGACCGGGCAGGTCCAAACCGTCGGCGCCGGGCACCCACACCCATCGGCTGGCTTCACCGGCCAGCACCGACAGCGGTCGGTGCCCGCCGCCGGCGCGCATCACCGCCTCCGTCGCACGCTCGAGAGCGGTCGAGTCGGTGCCCAATTCGTCGGCCCAGATCACCGCTGCGGTGTGGGTTTGATCGAGGCGGTAACCCAGCCGGCCCTCGGAGTGCTGACGGCTGATCGGTGCCCCTTCGAGGATCAGCGTGACGATCTGTCGACGCTCGGCCTGCAGCCCGCCGATCAACTCGTAACGTTCGGTCTGGATCTGCTGGTATATGCCGGCGATCGTCGCGTCGATGAAATCCCTCAGCGAGCGCGCGGACACGTCGAGGAGCTCGCGCACCTCGTCGAGGTCGGCTGTCAGGGCGAATGCGGTGCGCATCCAGGCTTGCCAGGCCACGTCCTGGCCGATCCGGTACAGATGCACGATGGCCGACTCATCCAGGCCGCGCCGAATCAGGCCGCGAGCGACGACGAGGGACTCCTCCCCCGCATTCGGCGGCACCGGCTCACCGGGATGGCTGATATTCGCGGCCACCCAATGTAGGCCGTTGGAGCGGTTGCACCGGTGGATCGCCTCGGCCAGCACGTGGTCATTGGTGACCGATCGCAGGTGGTCCGAGACCAGCATCGCCTCGTCCATTTTACTGAGCCAGGCCTGAGAAGCGTGGACGGCTAACTCAGCGCCTTGCCGAATCAGCTCGCGCACCCGCTCGGAGGGTTGTTCCCAGGTCACAGGGGAAGTTTAGCCCCGAAACAGCTGCAATATGCACCATTTGCGGGACGGGATCGGTGCACAATGCTCTTGTTTTGGGCGGCCGCGCCGCGGAAACTATCGGCGATCTCTCTCATGAACTACTCACGTAATCGTGAGCTGCGCGTCATATCGGAGGACCGCATGCGACCCGTTGCCGTCACCGCGCCGACCGATGTCATCGACCATGCCGTGCACCGCGGTCGACCGAGCCGGATCCGCCGGGGGGTGGGCTTGGCTGCCGCCGCGGCGATCGGCGCGCTGACGGCGGCGGGGGTCACCCCCGGCGCGTCCCACATCGGAGGGCTGGTGTCGGCTCCGGTGCGGCTGCTCTCCGGCGACGAGTCTTTACAAGACGTGATCACCCAGCTGCTCATCGACCAGCAGCAGATGCAGGTGGCCTTCGCCGGGTACGACAAGGTGAGCCCGCCGGATCTGCTGATGACCCACGAGTACGCGCAGAACGCTTTGACGACGATGCTCGGTGCTCAGCTTCTGCAGTTCAACTACGAGGACCTGCACAACGTCGCCATCCCGTTCGCGCCGTACCCGTGGGATGCCGCCGCCACGAACATGCAGCAGCTGCTCGTCTACGCCAACCCCGACGACCAGTACACGGCTTTGCCGCTGACGCCGGGCAACACCTACACGATGACGATCACCCCGCCGGCCGGCCCCAACGGGACCAGCGACGTGACCTTTCTGGAGGCCTCCGGCAACGGCGTGACACAGCCCTATGGAACCATCAACAGCTACAACCTCGACCAGTTCACGCCCAACGCCAACGGCAGCTACACCATCACGTTCGCCTCGACCAACCCTGACCCCGGAAATCCCGACTTCAACTTCATCGAGATTCCGGCGGACGCCCAGCGGACGGTCGTCCGCGACAGCGTCGGCAACTGGGGGCTGCCGCACGACTCGTTTTCGATCACCCAGCAGGGGGTCCCGGCTCCCAGCCCGTTGCACCCCCCGCTGCTGACCGACAGCGAAATATCCCAGTTGATCTTGGGTCCCGTCGCCGAACACGCTGTCAGCGAGGTCGGCTCATCCGACTACTTCGGGCAGATCTACTACACCAACCTCCCCGAACCCAACACGATGACGCCCATCGGGCCGACCCCGAAGGTCATACCGGCGGGACCGCTGTTGAACGACGGCCAACAGTACCTCAGCGCCGGCGACTTCAAGCTCACCCCGGAGGAGGCGCTGATCCTCAAGGTGCCCGACGTCGAAGGTGCCTACGCAAGCGCGATGGTGACCAACATCTTCGGCCAGACCGCCCCGACGGCGACCGCGACCGGCAGCCTCAATCCCGGCGACACGTTCCACGCCCCGGATGGCTACACCTACTACATCATCAGCAGCCAAGCCCCCACAAATGGGACAGGGGACATATACGCGAACTGGCTCAACGACAACGGCGCCGCCGACGGCGGAATCTGGCTGCGATTCCAGGGCATCACGACCCCGCCGAGCGAACCGCTGCAGGTCCAAACCTACGTCGTGCCCCTCAACGACGTCGGCACCATCGTGCCGACAGACACCCCCACCATCACCCCGGCCCAGTACGCGGCCGACGCGCAACTGCGCCTGTTCGAGTGGGACTATGTCCACGACCAGAACGAGAACACCGGCTGGCTGGGCTCCAACCTGGAATACGACCAGATCAAGGCCGCGCTCGGCCCTCAGGTGTTCGGTCAGATCTTCGGCGGCCAGGGCACCCAATTCGGTGCTCCGCAGGAGGTGCCGTCGGTGCTGGACCGGATGATCAACCCCGCGCTGATCCCCAACCCCATCACCGTGATCGAGGACATCGTCAAGGATCCCACCGGATCGGTGCTGGCGCTCAAAGACAACCTGCCGCTGGCGCTCAACGACATCGAGATGCCCACGATCTTGTCGTTCCTGCGCTTGGAGGTCGCGATCGAACAAACCCTGGGCGAGCTGAAGAGCTCCGTCTCCTCCGGTCAGTGGCCCCAGGTGTTCACCGATCTGCTCAACGGTGTCGGCGGGCTCGCAACGGTTGTCAACGAAACGCTGACCGACCCGGGCACCAGCATCACGGCCGGCTTCCTCAACGCCCGCGACGATCTGGCCGTGTCCATCTTCAACGCCGGCAGCTATTCGGCACCGGGCGGCGCCGCATCCTTCTCCGATGCGGTCTCACAGCTCGCCCAGTCGGTCATCCCGGATTTGAACCCGGCCGCGGCGTTCGCCGATTTCAACACCCTCAGCGCGGAAATCACCGCACAGATAGCCGCTCAGGGTGCCGAGATTGCGCCGATCGCGGCGACGTTGCCGCTCGACCTGATTCCCTGACCCGGGGCGGTAATTGTGGCGACACCGTTATAGATGGCGGAGTAGATGCCGGAAAGCCCTTCTGTTGCAGGGGAAACTGTAGTTACCAGCTTCGGGCTCTGCCGGGTCTGCGCGGTCGGCGAGCGCGGCATGATCACGGCCCGGGCCGGATCACCGCGGCGCGCACCCCCGAATCCAGGCCTCCGTTGAGACCGACGCGCTGCAGCTGACCCTGTTCGACGAACAAGACCTTGTCGAGACCACCTCCCGGATTTTCCTGGGGCGACTGGTGTGCTGGCGCAACCCCATCCTGGCCGCCCAGCCACCCGCCCAGACAAACACCCGCTGCACAGCCAAGACAAGATCGCCGGTCGGCAAAGTGATCAATCACTACACGATGGCCAAACACTTCGTGGTCAGCCGGCCCAGCAGCCTGTCCTGACCGGTCAACCGCAGCCCCTGCGAGCGCGCCCGATCCACCAGCTGCTCATCCGCCAACAACGGCCGACATCAGTTGTAACGGTTCGTGATGCCCGTGTCGTGAGTAACATGAAACTGGCCAGCCAAGGACAGGACGCCACAATGTCCGACCGGGTGATGAATCCGGGAATCGTCGTCGGTATCGACGGATCTCCTCAGTCGAACGCGGCCGTGCGGTGGGCCGTGCGCGAAGCCACGATGCGCAACGCGGCGTTGACCCTGGTGCACGCCGCAGCGCCGGGGACCGTCGGCGCGCCCCGCCAAGTGCTCGCCGACGCGGTCGAGATGGTCGAAAACCTTACCGATGAGCCCAGTCGCCCACCAATCAGCACCGAACTGGCCCACAAACCGCCCGTCCCCACGCTCGTCGACGCGTCCGCCACAGCCGACCTGGTCGTGGTGGGCTGCCGCGCTCAGGGAACCGTCAAACGCCTGCTTCCCGGCTCTGTTAGCGCCGGGCTGGTTCATCACACCCACTGCCCGGTCGCGATAATCCACGACGCCGCCACGGCAGCCGCGCAGGGACCGGTGCTGGTCGGCATCTGCGGCTCGCCGACCTCGGAACCGGCCACCGCCATCGCTTTCGACGAAGCCGCACGACGGGGCGCGGAGTTGGTGGCCCTGTACGCCTGGACAGACGCCGAGATCCCCGACCTGCCGCCTCGGGAGTGGACCGGATTGACCAGGATCTCGTGGCCGGCTCTGCATTCTGCGGCCGAGAAAACGTTGGCCGAACGGCTGGCCCGCTGGCAGGACCGCTACCCCGGCGTCCCGGTCCGCCAGATGGTCGTGGTCAACCGGCCCGCCGAACACCTGCTCGAGTGCGCGCAGTCAGCGCAACTCGTGGTCGTCGGCAGCAACCGGCGCGGTGGCCTGGCCGGGATGCTGCTGGGATCGGTGTGCAACGCCGTCGTGCGCGCAGTGCGCACCCCGGTGATCATCGCTGCAGCGCTTTAGGCGTCACGCGCCGGTGTGCGACTGGCGCCGGATCTCCGCAGTGGGCGCCTCCCCGTCGCTGCCGCCCAGCAGCAGGTAGCGCACCAGCCGGCGCGGCCCGAACGGGCGCAGCATGGTGCTGGCCGGGCGCGGGCGCACCCGCAGCGGCCACCAGAACCAGCGTCCCAACAGCGCCGCGATCGACGGCGTCATGAACGAGCGCACGATCAGGGTATCGAACAGCAGACCCAGACCGATGGTGCTGCCGGCCTGCCCGATCGAAATCAGGTCGCTGGCCACCATCGACATCATCGTGAACGCGAACACCAGACCCGCGGCGGTGACCACCCCACCGGTCTCGCCCATCGACCGGATGATCCCGGTTTTCAGTCCGGCGCCGATCTCCTCCTGGAACCGCGACACCAGCAGCAGGTTGTAGTCCGACCCCACGGCCAGCAGGATGATCAACCCGAACACCGGCGCGATCCAGTTCAGATCCAGTCCGAAGATGTGTTGCCACACCAGCACCGACAGCCCGAAGGCCGCGCCCAGCGACAGCAGCACCGTCCCGACGATCACCAGGGAAGCCACCAGCGCCCGGGTGATCATCACCATCACGACGAAGATCAGCGTCAGCGCCGCGATCCCCACGATCATCAGGTCATAGTGCGCACCTGATTGGATGTCGCGGTAGATGGCCGCGGTCCCGGTCAGGTAGAACCTGGCGTCGGTCAGGGCCGATCCTTTCACCGACTGATGCGCGGCGGCCAGTTCCGGCATCACCGCGGCGATCCCGGCCGGAGTCGCCGGGTCGGTGTCGTGGGTGATGATAAAGCGCGCAGCCTTGCCGTCCGGTGACAGGAAAATCTTCAAACCACGCTGGAAGTCCTTGTTGTCGAACGCTTCCGGCGGCAAGTAAAAGTAGTCGCCGCTCTTGGAGGCGTCGAAGGCCTGCCCCATGGCGCTGGCGGTGTCGGTCATTTTCGACATCTGGGTGACCAGGCCCGAGAAGCTGCTGTGCATGCTCAACAAGCTGCCGCGCATGGATTTCGCGACGGCGATGATCGGCGGGAACTCCCGGCGCAGCTGCGGCAACACCACGTCGATGTCGTCGACGTCTTTGAGCAGCGACTTCATCTCGTCGCTGAACGTGTCGACTCCGTCGATCGCCTCGAACAGCGACCGCGTCGCCCAGCAGATCGGGATGTCGTAGCAGTGCTTCTCCCAGTAGGTGTAGCTTCGCAACGGTCGCGCGAAATCGTCGAAATCGGCCAGATGGTCACGCATTTCGTCGAGTGTGGCCTTCAACTCGGTCATGTCGGCGAGCATGTGATGGGTGGTCGAACCCATCCGGCCCACCAGGGTGTCCATGCGCTCCATCGAGGCGATCATCGCACCGAGATCGTCGCTCATCTTGAGCATGTCCTTCATCCTGTCCCGCATGAACTGCAGGTTCTCCTGGATGGGAATGGAGGCGGCGCTGATCTGAAACGGTATCGACGTGTGCTCGACCGGCCCGCCCAGCGGGCGGGTGATGCTTTGCACCATCGCCACACCTGGCGCACGGAAGATGTCTTTGGAAAGCCGGTCCAAGATGATCATGTCGGCGGTATTCCGCATATCGTGATCGGCCTCGATCATGAGGATGTCGGGGTTCATCGTGGCGGCGCTGAAATGGCGTTCGGCCGCTTCGTATCCGACGTTGGAGGGCTCGTGGCCGGGAATATAGTAGCGATCGTTGTAGCTGACCTTCATGCTCGGCATGATCAGGATGCCGACGATGGCGATGGCCACCGAGGCCGCGAACACCGGAGCCGGCCAGCGCACGGTGGCGGTGCCGACCCGCCGCCAGACGCGGGTCTTGACCATCCGCTTGGGATCGAGCAGGCCGAACCGGCTCGCCACCACCACCACCGCCGGCGCTGCGGTCAGCGCACCGGCGACCACCACGAGCAGTCCCAAAGCCGACGGAATACCCAGCTTTTTGAAATAGGACAGTCGCGCCAGGTGCAGGCAGAACGTGGCCCCGGCGATCGTCAGCCCCGAGCCCAAGATCACGTGGTAGGTGCCGCGGAACATGGTGTAATACGCCGTTTCCCGGTCTTGGCCGGCTTGGCGCGCCTCGTGATACCGGCCGACGAGGAATATCGCGTAGTCGGTTCCCGCCGCGATCGCCAAAGAAGACAGCATGGCGACGACGAAAGTCGAGAATCCCAGCAGGTCGTAATTACCCAGAAGCGCGACCAGCCCTCTGGCCGTGCCCATCTCGAAGCCGACCATGACGAGGATGAGCAGCACCGTGCTGACCGAACGGTAGGCGATGAACAGCATGATCATGATGACCACGCCGGTGACGCCCATCATCGTGAACATGCTCTTGTCGGCGGCTTCGTTCATGTCCGTGATCAGCGGCGCCGGGCCGGTGACGTAGACCTTGAGCCCCGGCGGCGGCGATGACTGGTCGACGATCTTGCGGACCGCTTTGACCGACTCGTTTCCCAACGTGCTGCCCTGGTCGCCGGCCAGATTGATTTGGACATACGCGGCTTTGCCGTCTCGGCTCTGCACGCCGGCGGCCGTGAGCGGGTCCCCCCACACGTTCAGGACGTGCTGCACGTGTTTGGGGTCGGCCTGCAGCTTTTTCACCAGGGCGTCGTAATAGCGGCGATCCTGCTCGCCGAGTTTGTCCTTACCGACCAGGACCACCATGGCGATGCTGTCGGAATCGGATTCGTGAAACGTCGCGCCGATGCGCCGGGCGGCGATCTCGGCCGGCGCGTCGTTGGGCGACATGGTGACCGCGTGCTTTCGCGCCACCGACTCGATCGGCGGCACCAGCACGTTCACCGCGACGGTCAACAGCAGCCAGGCAATGAGGATGGGCACCGCGAATGTGCGGACGAATCGCATAAATGCCGGACGCGCGTCGCTATCGGTGCTCATGCGGCTTTGACCAGGCAGAACGCTTGGGCGTGGTGACCGGCCGAGGATTGCTGGTCTTTGACTTCACCGTTGACGCTGATGCGGCACCCGAGGTTGTCGCTGTCGCCCTGGGCCACCAGATTGGCGATCACCGCCGACAACGTCGTCGTCACCGTGTAGGACCACGGCAGGCTGGTGAAGTTCACCTGCTCAGGTTGGGCATTCATGGTCAGATAGCTCACGGTTCCGGTGGTGTTTGCGGGCCCGTAGACCTCGTAGGTCACCCGCTTGACGTAGGTGGGCGCCAGCGGTGCGGCGGTGCTGGCGGTCGCGGAAAAGATCTTTTCCGAGCCGAACACGCCGCGGAGCCGATCGACGGTGATGGCGCCGAGGGCCACTGCCACCACGACGACGAGCGGCACCCAAGAACGCTTAACCAAGTTGAGCATCGATAGTCCCCTTCACCGTGGCCCACGTCCTGGTTGCACCTTGTGCGTCGAATTAGACCATTCCAGGCTTTACTCACCTGCTAATCAGCCCGTTACGATAGCCGACGTGCCTTCCGCTGATTCATCTCCATGCATAGATACCATACCCCCAGGGGTATAGGCGAATCACGGACGTCACCGGCGCACCATCGAGACCCAGTTCACCGCCTCGTCGACGGTTCCCACCGTCGTCACGCCGCACGGCAGCGGAGGGCGATCCACCATCACGACCGGGACGTCGAGCGCGGCGGCGGCGTCCAGCTTCGCCCGGGTCATCTCACCGCCGCTGTTCTTGGTGACCAGCACCTCGATGCGATGCTCGCGCAACACGGCGCACTCCCCCGCGTAGTGATACGGGCCGCGGGAGAGCAGGAGCCGGTGACGGCGCGGCAGATCCTGGTCGTTCGGCGCGGTGACCGCACGGATCAGAAACCATGCGTCGCTGTCGACGAACGCTGCGGCTCCGGACCTGCCGGTGGTCAGAAACACTCGCGAAAAATTCCGCCGGGCGACCACTTCGGCGGCCTCGCTGTCCGACTGCACCACGATCGCGTCACCGGGATCCCACGCCGGACGGGCCACTACCAGATAAGGCAGCCGCGCCTCGGCACACGCTGCCGCGGCGTGGGCCGTGATGGTGGCCGCGAACGGATGGGTGGCGTCGACCACGGCGCCGATACGTTCGTCGGCCAGCCACCGTCGCAACCCCTCGACGCCGCCGAACCCGCCGATGCGCACCGCACCGACCGGCAGCGCCGGATCGGGCACCCGCCCGGCCAGCGAGCTGATCACGTCGACGTGCGGATGCAGGCGCGCGGCCAGCGTCCGTGCCTCGCCGGTGCCGCCGAGCAGCAACACCCTCACCGGTGCCCCCTGCGGCGGGCCGGCGAATACAGGTAGCTGTCGCTGAAGCCTTCGGCGGCCAGCACCTCACCGACGACGATGACCGCGGTCTTGGTGACGCCGGCGTCGCGCATCTGCCCGGCGATGTCGGCGAGCGTGCCGCGCAGCACCGTCTGGCGCGGCCAGCTGGCGAACGCCACCACCGCCGTCGGGGTGCCGGGCCGGTAGCCCCCGGCTAGCAGCTGCTCGACGACCGCGTCGATCTGCGCGGCGGCCAGATGCACCACCAGCGTGGCACCCGGCCGGGCGAGCGTGACCAGATCCTCCCCGGGCGGCATCGCCGTCGACAGCGTGGCCACCCGGGTCAACGTCACCGTCTGCGACACCCCGGGAACGGTCAACTCCCGACCCAGCGCGGCCGCCGCGGCGGCGAAGGCCGGCACGCCGGGCACGATGTCATAGCCGATGCCCAGCGCGTCGAGTCGGCGGCACTGCTCGGCCAGCGCGCTGTAGAGCGACGGGTCCCCCGAGTGCAACCGCGCCACGTCGTGCCCGGCGGCGTGCGCGCGGGTGATCTCGCCGATGATCTGCTCGAGGGTCAGCGGGCCGGTGTCGACGACCCGGGCATCGGTTGGGCACAGCCCCAGCAGGTCGTCGGGCATGATCGAGCCGGCGTACAGGCATACCGGGCAACGCGCCAGCAGCCGCTGCCCGCGCACGGTGATCAGATCCGCGGCGCCGGGACCCGCGCCGATGAAGTACACCGTCACGGCTTGATCATCGTCCACTGGGTGATCGGCAGCTGCGCTCGCCATCCGGTGAAGCCGCCCAGCGGCTCCCCCCGATAGTGCTGAAAACGCGCCAGGCTGCCGCCCAGCCGCGCGTGGGCGGTCACCACGGCGGCTTCCGACTCGGCGGTGACGGCGTTGGCGACCAGCCGCCCGCCGGCGGGCAGCTGCTCCAGACAGGCCTCGAGCAGGCCCGGCTGGGTCACACCGCCGCCCACGAACACCGCCGAGGGCTCCGCGGCACCGTCGAAAGCCTGCGGCGCCGCGCCGCGAACCTCGATGTCGACACCGAACGCGGCCGCGTTGTTCGCGATGCGGCCACGCCGGGTCTGGTCTCGTTCGAACGCCACCACCGCGCAGCCCGGGCCGCTGCGCGCCCACTCCACCGCGACGCTGCCCGACCCCGACCCGACATCCCACAACCGCTGACCCGGCCGCGGCGCCAGCGCCGCGAGCGTCACCGCGCGGATGCTCTGCCTGGTGATCTGCCCGTCATGGCTGAACGCCTCGTCGGGCAGGGTCGCCGTCGTCCGCTCATCGGGCAGGTAGCGCACCGCGATGACGTTGAGGTCGTCGACGTCGCCGGGCGGGGCGGCCGCCCACGCGGCGGCGGTGCCGTGCCGGCACCGCTCCCGCGGCCCGCCGAGTTGTTCGAGAACACTGAACGCCGAGTCGCCGCGGCCCTGCGCGGTGAGCAGTTCGGCCAGGATCGCCGGTGTGCCGGCGTCCCGGGACAGCACAACAGCCTGGCCGCCGCGGCGCACCGCGGTGTGCGGAGCCGCGGTGACCAGGCTGATCACCTCGGTGTCCGGCACGGTCCAGCCCATCCGCGCGCAAGCCAGGCTCACCGCCGACACGTGCGGCAGCACGGTGACCCGCTCGGCGCCCAAGAGCCGGATCAGCGTGCCGCCGATACCGTGCACCAGCGGATCGCCGCTGGCCAGCACGTGCACGTCGGCCGCTTCGTCGGACAAGCGCGCCACCGCGGGCAGCAACGGCGACGGCCACTCGCGGCGCTCGGCGGTTACCGTGTCGTCGAGCAGGCCGAACTGCCGGCGCGATCCGTATATCACCATGGCCCCGCGTAATTCACGCTTCGACGCTTCCGGCAGTCCCGCCATGCCGTCGGCGCCGATACCGACCACGACGACACGGCCACCCAAGATCGGCCCCGTGGCGGCGCCCGTGTCATCCACGGCTTGGATTATTCCTGCGCTAGCGTGAGCGGTGATGGCCACTACCACTACCAGACTCACCCCAGACGCCCTGGCGTTTCTGACCGAACGCCACCTCGCCATGCTGACCACGCTGCGGGCCGACAACTCGCCGCACGTGGTGGCGGTCGGTTTCACTTTCGACCCCAAGACGCATATCGCCCGGGTGATCACCACCGGCGGTTCCCAGAAGGCCGTCAACGCCGCACGCGGCGGGATCGCGGTGCTCAGCCAGGTTGACGGCGCCCGGTGGCTGTCGCTGGAAGGCCGGGCCAGTGTCAACAGCGACGCGGACGCCGTCCGCGATGCCGAACTGCGCTATGCGCAGCGGTATCGCACACCGCGGCCCAACCCGCGCCGGGTGGTCATCGAGGTGCAGATCGAGCGGGTGCTGGGGTCGTCGAGTCTGCTCGACCGCGGCAAGGACCGGGAAAGCTAGCCGGTGCCGGGGTCCCGCGCACCGGGCGCCCGGATCACCAGCGGGACCGCGGGGAAATACGCCGCCATCTCCGGCCGCGATTTGGCCAGCGCGGCGGTGCCGTACCCCTTGTGGCGATGCTCGGGATGGATCCAGATCCGGACGTGAACCTCGCGGCCGATGAGCTCGCCGAAGACCATGCCGACCTTTTGTTCTCCGTCGACGGCGACGAACCAGGCGGCCTCCTCTGCGTCGATGCGCGCCAGCGCCGAGCGGATCTCGTCATCGAGGTTGCCGGCCGCGCCGCCTGATCCGTCACCCGCGGCGCCGATGTCCGCGGTGCGCGCCGCGAAGATATCGCGGTCGGCCTCACCGGCGAAGGGGCGCAGCACCAGACTGTCCCCCGAGCTCGCCGGCCGCTCCTTGAGTGTGAAGCTCAACTGCGAGTTCAGATCTTCGAGCTCGGCGGCGATCCTTTTGCGTGCGTCCTTGGTGAGTTGGTCGAACGCAATTCCCATCACCGCCTCCGCGCCGCGGCGCGAGGTGCCGAGCAGGGCGCTGATCGCCTCGACCGCAGCCGAGCGGTCGTCGGCCTCGACGATGAGGTCCAGCACCTCGTGGCGGCGTTCGAGCGCATTGAGCAAGGCGTCGGCGATCTCTCGGCGGGCGGCGACGCGGTCGTGGTTGGTCATCATTGCCCGAGCCTAGCGGCGATCGCCAGCGCGGCGAAGCCGGGCGCAGCGGCCGTCAGTCGATCGGGACGACAACCAGCTCACGGGGCCGGTTGTTGACGGCGACGGCACCGTCCCGGGTGACCACCACGATGTCCTCGATGCGCGCACCCCACCGGCCGGGAAAGTAGATCCCGGGCTCGACGGAAAACGCCATGCCCTCAGCCAGCGGCAAGTCGTTGCCGGCGACGATGTACGGCTCTTCATGGACGGACAAGCCGATACCGTGCCCGGTGCGGTGCACGAAATACTCGGCCAGGCCCGCGTCGGCCAGCACGTCGCGCGCTGCGGCGTCCACCTGCGCGGCCGTAACCCCGGGCCGCACCGCAGCCACCGCCGCGCGCTGCGCCCGGTGTAAATGACCATAGTGCTGCGCCACCTCAGCGCTGGGCTCACCGAGGCTGTAGGTGCGCGTCGAGTCGGAGTGATACCCGGGCTCGT
>NZ_VYIK01000529.1 GCF_008709575.1 Mycobacterium sp. | reverse complement strand
TGGCTGACACCGGATCGGCCGGCTCGGGTTACTTCGACGACGGCTACCTCATCTCCGGCTACGCCAACTACAGCAGCGAAGCCAGCGGCTTCCTGGTCGCGGATTATGAAAATTCGGGCTACTTCAAGTGAGCCGGCGCGCACTGATCGTCTGAATCGTCGCAGGTTAGCGTTGGCTAAACGTTGCCAGGTGCTGGCCGACATACTCGGTGAAGCGGTCGGTCAGTTCGTGAGCAAGCTCGGTAACGCCGACGTCCTCAGTTCCGGCAGCGGCGGGTAGGGCGCCGTCGCGGGCGAGGACGACCAGACCGTGGACGAATGCCCAGCTGATCAGCGCCAGAATTGGTGCACCTGACGGCGTAGCGTCCAGCGGCGTTTCGCGGCTGACCGCCGCGTACAACGTGCCGATGGCCCTTCGTTGCGCCTGGATCAAGCCCGAGTCGCCAGAATTCAACTGGTTGGCCTGGAACATGAGCTCGAACAGGGCGGGATTAGCGAGTCCGAAGTCGATGTAGGCGCGCCCGAGGGCGGCCAGCTGGTGCTGCGGATCTG
>NZ_VYIK01000528.1 GCF_008709575.1 Mycobacterium sp. | reverse complement strand
TGGGCACCGACCTGCTCGGCCTGCGTGGCGGTGGCATTCATCCACCCCACGTAGGAGGCGGCTGCCGCCGCCATCGACGCCGACGCCGGACCCAACCAGCTGCCGCCGGCCAGCGCTGCGATCACCGATCGGTACGAGGCTGCCGCCACGTACAAGTCGTCGGCCAGGGTGTCCCACGCCTGTGCCGCAGCCAGCATGGGTGCCGAACCCGGACCCGCATGAATGCGGGCTGAGTTGGTTTCCGGCGGTAAGGAGCCGTAGTCCGGCAGTGATCCCGCGGTGCAGCTCGTTGCCACCGCGGTGTCGCCGGCCGCCGCGGTGCCGCGATAGGGCGCAAGATCCATCAGAGTCGACAGCCACGCGGTGGGGGCTTGGTGCCGTCATCAACAGCACGTCCCGCGCCCCATTGATTTTGCAAATTATTGTCCACTAGCGTTGCGCAATTGTCGAGGCTGCCGCTCATGATTTCACGAACGCTAGCACTTTTAGATACGCCTCGCAACGAAGGTAACACTCACGCAGTGAAGGTTTCCCTCAGTAAAGTAAGCCTCA
>NZ_VYIK01000527.1 GCF_008709575.1 Mycobacterium sp. | reverse complement strand
TGTTTGAGGTCACGCAGTCCTACGACGACGTGATGTCTGCCCTCGAGCGCGGCGAGTCGTTGCCTGTCTCGTGGTACACCGACGCGGCGTTCACCCAACTGGAGCTGCAGAAGATTTTCCGCAACACCTGGCAGTACGTCGGCCCGTTGCGGGAGCTTGCCAACCTCGGCGACTATATCAGCGGCTTCGCCGGAAACGTGCCCGTGGCCGTGGTGCGCAGCGAGACGAACGCCACGATGTTGCAATGCGGCTACCATGGCTGGACTTACGACTTGACTGGTTGTCTGCGCGGCGCTCCCCGAACGCAGGACGAGCCGAATTTCACACTCGGGGATTATCCGCTGCTGCCGGCGTGCGCAGAGACCCTCGGGCCCTGGGTGTTTGTCAACCTCGATCTCGACGCGCGTCCCTTGAGCCACTACTTCGGCGACGTGCTCGACATCATCGCACGAAGTGGGCTCGATCTGGACTCGCTGCAGTTGCGGCAACGCAAGGAGTGGGAGGCGCACGCCAACTGGAAGACGATGATCGAGAACTACCTTGAGTGCTACCAC
>NZ_VYIK01000526.1 GCF_008709575.1 Mycobacterium sp. | reverse complement strand
CGATCTGCACCACCAACCGACCCGAACCAACCCTGGCAATGGCCCATACAGGCCTAGGACGGCACCATACTAGACGTACGGGTGGCCGGGAGGGCCAAAATACTGCGAACCTCCCGCCTCGTAGCACCTTCACATTTGACGAGTCGCCGTGTGAAAAGGCGGAAGCGAGTTGCTGGTGTTTTGCTCCGGTAAGCTGTGAATTCGCCAAGCAATCCGCCGGCCGAATCGTGTTGTCGGTTCGAGGCGGGGACGCTGCGTGGCCGGCCGGACGGTGTTGACCTCGGGTGACGCCTTAACGAACGGGCAGGTCGCCGGCGCTGGGCGAGGCCCGGCCGGATGGACCTGGCCAACCAGGCCGGACATCTCCTGCCGTGCAGCGGTTTGCGACGATGTCGAATAGGCATGTCGAATAGGCGTCGAACGAGCGGGCTCAGTCGGCGGACGCCCACCCGAGAACCGACCCCGGGCGAGACGCAGGCGGACGCACACCACTGAGGTTCCCTATACCCGGGGACAACCGCCGAACCCGGACGGTAACGTAGCGCGCATGGAGA
>NZ_VYIK01000525.1 GCF_008709575.1 Mycobacterium sp. | reverse complement strand
CAGCGGGACTCCCCCGAGATGCTCGTGGCGCGCGTAGCCGATCGCGTACAGGCCTACCGGAATCGCGATCCCGCCGGCCAGCGCGACGAAGAAACCGCCCAGCGGATCGGGGGCCAGATACAGCCCCGACAGGGGAACCAGCCAGCCGATGTGCACCGGGCGCACCGTGGCGAACATTGCCAGCAGGCCGGCCCACACGCCGGCCGCGCCCACAAACGACGTCGCCACCCCGGATGCGAGCGGTCCGAAGCCGTTGCCGCGCACGGTCGACGCCCCAACGGGGATCGTGGTGAGCGTGGCGGTCATTTCCCGGTCACCGATCGCAGGGCCGCGATGATCTGGGTGGGTGTCGGCGGGCAGCCCGGGATCTCCACGTCGACGGGCACCACCTCGTCCACCGCGCCGACCACCCCGTAGGCATCGGCGAACACCCCTCGGTTCAGGGCGCAGTCGCCGCATGCGATCACCACCCGGGGCTGCGGTGTGGCCGCGACCGTGGTGCGCAGCGGGTCGGCCATGTTGCGGGTGACCACCCCGGTTACCAAGAGCCCATCGGCG
>NZ_VYIK01000524.1 GCF_008709575.1 Mycobacterium sp. | reverse complement strand
GCCATCCAACCGGAGGCCGCATAACGGAAACCTCCACGTTTTCAGGGGAAGCCCAGAGTGCTGTTCTCGCGTTCGAGGTCCTTATGCCGCTTGGCGTCCTCAGCCTTGAGCCCGCCGAATTGATTGCGCCAGCGGTGATACGTGGCTTCGGAGACACCCAACTCGCGGCACACCGCCGCGGTGTCCTTGCCCTCGGCCAACAGCCGATCGGCCGTCATCAGCTTGCGCACAATCTGCTCGGGAGTGTGCCGCTTTCTCGTCGCCATGATCTTGTCGAGCCTTCCTGCCCAAAACCTGGGCTGCAAGACTCTCACACACCATGGACCAACCAACCGGGGTTTGGGCTTGACCCCGTTTGGTGGACACATCGGTCAGGCGGCTTGAGCCGTCTGAGTGAGTCGGTCTTCGAAGTCGACCGGGCTCATCATAGCGAGGGCCGAGTGGCGTCTGCGTCGGTTGTAGACGCGCTCGATCCAGTCGCCGACAGCAAGTTTGGCGGCTGCCTTAGCCTGAATCCGTGGAAGGTCGGTCGTTGTTGATCGGCGTGTGAACAGCGAA
>NZ_VYIK01000523.1:342-559 GCF_008709575.1 Mycobacterium sp. | reverse complement strand
CGCTGCGGGTGCTGCGCCTGGTACTGGCAGAGTTGGCCCGCGCCGCGCGATGAGGCATGCGGATGACGACCGACCCCTCGACGGTCGACTTCCGAGCCCTCTGCGGCCGCTGCAAGAGCGCGCTTGCCCCGCTGCTGACCAATGCGGACGCGCGGGACACGTGATGACAGCGAAGAACGGTCGGACAACACGAGCCATTCTCAGGCCTTGCAGGCGC
>NZ_VYIK01000523.1:0-218 GCF_008709575.1 Mycobacterium sp. | reverse complement strand
CAGGCGCAGCAGCAAAATACCCGCACGCGGGGTTGGTGTGCAACTCGTCGGTGGCCGTGTCGGTGCGGTCCCAAATCGGCAAACGCCGGACAGTGTCTCCAACAGTGTCGTATTCGACGGCGCAGCAACACAAAACACGACCTCGTTGCGGCCGGTAAGGTTGCCTCATGCCGCACGACTGGCTGTTGGTGGAAACGCTGGGCAATGAACCGGCCGTG
>NZ_VYIK01000522.1 GCF_008709575.1 Mycobacterium sp. | reverse complement strand
GCGGCCAGGACGGCACCGCCGACGCCCACCAGGCGCTTGGTGGATGCGCCACCGCCGTCACCGGCCGCGGGCACGTCGGGCGCCGATGGCGCGGGGCCGCTGACGCGCTGCGGGCTCGGGCTGGACTGCGTCGCAGGCGTCGGCTCGGCTTCGGCAGTCTTCGGCTCGTGCGGTCGCGCCTGGGCATCGGTTGTTTCAGCCGACTCGATGGACGCCAACACCTGGTCGATCTCGTTACGGATGCGATAGGTGACATCGTGCCGCAGGCGCAGCGGGCGCAGGAGTTGGCCGATATCGCTTCGGGCGCTGGGGTCATCACCGTCCTCGGCGAGTCCTGTTTTGAGTTCGACCAGTAGTTGAGTCTGGCGCGAGAAAAAGCGAGTGCAGACCACGCTGACGACAGGCTCGGCGCTTGGCGACGGACCAGCCCTTTCGGGGTGTGCTGAGCCTGGTCTAAGCCGGACTAAGCCGGGGCGGGCCTGATCGGCACGGCCGCCATGGTGTGATCGATCAGCTCGGACACTACCTGGATCGGCGTGGGCCCCGACCCCGGCGGCAA
>NZ_VYIK01000521.1 GCF_008709575.1 Mycobacterium sp. | reverse complement strand
TCGTATTCGACGGGCGGTTTCAGCCCGAGACGGTGCATAAGCCGGCTGGTGTTGTACTTATGCGGGTGATCGAGTCAAGTAGGGCGGTCACGAGGCGGTGGTATCGAGGCGGTCGAGGATGCCGTCGAAGATCTTCTGGCGGCCGAGTTGGCCCTTGTTGGCGGCATCGTCGCGCTGGCGTTGCAGCGTGGGCCGGAACTCGAGGGTGGTAACGAAGAAGCTGCAGGATTCGCAGATGGACTCGAAGTGGCAGTCCATCTCGACCGGTCGTGCGCAGTAGCCGTTGCCCAGCATGCGGCGGTGCATCTCGTTACGCAGTTTGCGCATTTCGCGGCCTTCGTCGTCGCCGGCGAGTTGATGGGGTTGGCCGTAGAGTAGTTCCACTTTCTCGGTGACGGCGAAGTACTCCTCGGCGACGGTCTTATCAGCAATTCGTGCGTAAACCATTGTCATGGCTAAGGTTTTGTGTCCGAGCAGTGCTGCGATCGCATCCAGGCTCATGCCCCGATTCACCGCCTGGGTGGCTAGCGTGTGTCGCAGTTGATGCGCGGTGACGTTG
>NZ_VYIK01000520.1 GCF_008709575.1 Mycobacterium sp. | reverse complement strand
TGGTGAGCAGGCCGGAGAAGTCCAAGGTCTTGAGATTGTCGACCAGGTCGACGATCCCCTGCTGGGTTCCCACCCCGGGCGCCAGCAGGAAGTTTTCGAGGAGCTGCCCGAAGTCGGGGCTCAAGTCTTCCAGGCCGGTGAGCTCCACCGTCGCAACGTGCGCGTCTGGCAGGCTGGGTAGCTTCGCGGCCACCGGGGTGACGGCGATCATGGCGGCGCCGACCAGCGCGACACCGGTGGTGGTATACGGACGAAGAGTGGCGTTCACTACCGCCTCCTTCTGTGATACTGAAAAGGGTTCGCTGATAATACACTGAGAACTTGACTAATATCCAGTGCATTGTTGGACTCGCACCGCGGGGATTTTCCGGTCTGGCTCCCGGCGGGTATTAGGAGGACAGTGGGCTGGTCCCACCGCTCTGAGCGGGTCTGGGCGGGAGTAATGTCAGTCTGCCGGGAGGCCCGATGACCGCTACCGAACTGTCGGAAAACACCCCTCGGCGAAGCGCGCGCGCCGTCGAGTTGCGGGTTGCCGCACGCCTGGAGAACCTGGCGATCC
>NZ_VYIK01000051.1 GCF_008709575.1 Mycobacterium sp. | reverse complement strand
CCCGATGACTGACCCGCTAGTTCTCATTAGCGCACCACAGAACTGTCCCGGCTGCATCGACGGGTCAACGAAGTCCGCACCCATCACCTGCATGTCCTGACAACGCGTTTGGCTAAAACCCACGGCCGCATCGTTGTCGAAGGTTTGGACGCGGCGCGAATGCTGCGGCAAAAGGGCCTGCCGGGGGCGCGCGCCCGCCGGCGCGGCCTGTCCGATGCGGCCCTGGGCACCCCGCGCCGGCACCTGTCCTATAAGACGGGCTGGTACGGATCGCAGTTGGTGGTCGCCGATCGCTGGTTCGGTTCGAGCAAAACCTGCCACTCCTGCGGGAATGTGCAGGACATCGGCTGGGACGAACATTGGCTATGCGACGCTTGCTTGGCGTCGCACCAGCGTGACGACAACGCCGCGATCAACCTCGCGCGCTACGAGGAAACCATTAGCGTCGTCGGCCCAGTTGGGGCCGCCGTCAAGCGTGGAGCCGACCGTAAGACCGGGCCTCGCCCGGCGGGTGGCTGTGAAGCGCGGAAGGGACACAGCCGCAAGGCTGCCGAACAACCCCGAGATGGGGTGCAAGCCGCGTGATCACTAGAGATCACTCACTTGCAACGGATGGTGTGGTCGAGGTCGCAGCCGGTGGCAGGCCGGTCGCAGCCGGGGAACCGGCAGGTCATGTCTCGGCAGCGAACGAAATCGGCCAGCGCGCGGGAGGGCGAATAACCCGGCTCCGGCGGCGCGTCGGCGGGATGGATCAGTGGTTGGCAGCGTGCGGTACGGGCCAGGTCGGTCAGCAGTTCTGCGGGAATGAGTCCCTCGGTGCCGATCAGCGCCCCGGGCGTCAGGTCCTTGCCGTCGAGGCTGTCCCGGGTCGCGACCACGTGCACCAGGACCGCACCGGGCGCCGGGGCGGTGCCGGCGGGGCAGTCGCTGCGCTCGCAGCGGCACGCCAACCGCGGGGCTCCGGCGGCCAACGCACCCATGGCGTCGGCACGGCGCTGCTTGCGGGTACGCGGGTCATCCGCACAAACGGTGTCGGCCAAGGCGTCTAACCGCGCATCGACCGCATGTGCGTCGGTGGTCAGCAGCCGGCCGAACACCTCCGTGAGTCCGTTGCCGCTGTCGAAGATCGACAATTCCCGATCCGCCTGCTGTTCGCGGCGCCGTCGCACCGCGTCGGGATCGACGCGGCCCACTACCTTATCGATCAGGGCCGCCAGCCGGCTGCGGGTCATCGACGGCCAGCACCGCAGGCGGGCGGCGAGCTCGGCGTCGACCGCGGTCATCACCTCGGGGTCGCTGATCAGCCCGGTGCGGTAGACGATGGTCTGAAACACCGAATAACTGATGTCGCCGGCCACCAGCGCGGCACCGACCTGCGGGAGCTGCTGACGCATGATCTGGGCATAGCCCACGTAGCTCGACGCCAGCGCGGGGTGGATCCGCAACGCCGCGGCCACCTCCGCGGCGACCGCGTCCCAGGTGTCGGTCGCCCAGTCCACACAGCCCCCGGTTTCACGCGCCCGCAGCACATGAAGCTCACCGATGGCCACCAGCCGCTCGCCCGCCGCCCGGTTCTCGGCCCGCGCCGCCGCGCAGATACGGTCCACCACTGCCGCCCCGGTGGACGAGGCGGTGGACGAGGCATCACGGGATACCAACATGCCTTCGATCATGTCGGCGGGGTCCGACACCGGTCTGACACCACCGCCCCGGCGCGTGCGCTGGCTCAGCCAGCTGTGGATAAAACACGAACTGTGGATACCGCCCGGGTGTTCCGGCTACCACGTGTCGTCGAGCTGACCGAGCCGCTCGGTCAGCCGCAGGTTCTCCGCGTAGTCCACCGGGCAGGAGATCAGCGAGACCCCGTCGTCGTCCAGGGCGGCCCGCAGAGTCGGCAGCAGTTCGTCGGCGCTACCGATGCGATACCCCGTGGCTCCGAAGCTCGCCGCGTAACTCACCACGTCAGGATTGGTGAACCGCACGTAGTAGTGGTCGCCGAGTTCGAGATCCATTTTCCACTCGATGAGCCCGTAGCCGCCGTCCTCCCAGATCAGCACCACCAGCGGGATCTGCTCGCGCACAGCGGTTTCGATTTCCTGGGAGTTCATCAGAAACGCGCCGTCCCCGACGACGGCCAGCACCTTCGCCTCCGGCCGGGCCAGCTTGACCCCCAGCGCCCCGGGCAACGCGAACGCCATGGTCGACAAGCCGTTGGAGAACAGACAGGTGTTGCGTTCATAGGCCGGGTACAGCCGCGCCATCCACATCTTGGCCGCCCCGGTGTCGACCAGCACCACGTCGTTGCGACCCATCGCGGCGCGAGTGTCGGCGACCACCCGCGCCGGAGCCATCGGAAACCGTGAATCCTGTTGTCCGCGAGCGAGTTCTTCATTCAGCAATGGACGCCCGGGCACGGTCTGGCCGTCGAAGCGATGCCCGGCCAGCGCGTCGGCCAGCGCGTCCAGGGCGGCGCTGATGTCGCCTTCGATGCCCACGTCCACCGAGTAGTGCGCGTCGACCTCGGCGGGGAAGCGGTGGATGTGGATGATCTTCTTGTCCGCTCTGGGGTTGATCTGAACCGGGTCGAACTCCTGCAGTTCGTACCCGACGGCGACCACGACGTCGGCGGCGTCGAAACCGAAGTTCACGTAGTCGCGACGCATGAAGCCGATCGTGCCCATGCTGGCCGGGTGGTCGTCGGGGACGACGCCTTTGCCGTGGAAGGTGTTGGCGACCGGGGTGCCCAGCGCCTCGGCGAACCGGACCAACGCGGCACCGGCGTCGTTGCGGGCCGCGCCGTGGCCGGCCAGCACGACCGGCCGTCGTGCGGCCCGCAGGATCGCCGCGGCCCGCGCAACTTGGCCCGCGGCGGGGGCCTCGGCGCGGACCACGTTGCGCGGCAACGGCGCCACACCGGAATAGTCGGTGGTGTCGGCGTCCAGATGCTCGGGGATCGCCAAATAGACCGCGGCGGGGCGTTCGGTCTCGGCGAGTTTGAACGCTTTGCGCACCATCTCCGGGATAGCCCGTGCGGTGGGCACACCGTCGGCCCAGCGGGTGATCGGGGTGAACAGGGCCACCAGGTCGACGGATTGGTGTGACTCCTTGTACTGGCGGTCCTGGCCGACCTGGGCGGAGATCGCCACCAGCGGGGTGCTGTTGGTGGTGGCGTCGGCGACGCCGAGCTGCATGTTGATCGCGCCCGGGCCCAGCGTCGCCGACACGACCGACGCACGCCCGGTGACCCGGCCGTACATCTCGGCCATGAACGCCGCGGCCTGCTCGTGGCGGGTGAGCACATAACGGATGTTGGAGGCGGCCAGGGCCTGCATGAGACGGATGTTCTCCTCGCCGGGCAGCCCGAAGACGACGGACACCCCCTCGTTCTCCAGGCATTGGACGATCAACTCGGCCGCTGTGCTCACAGTCGCCACGATAGTGGCAGGCTGGGATGCGGAGTCCGCCCACCGAAGGAGGTCAGCGTGTCCATCGCCACCATCAACCCCGCCACCGGAGAGACGGTCAAAACCTTCACCCCCGCCACCGCCGAGGAGATCGACGCCACGATCGCCCGGGCCCACGACCGCTTCCGGGACTACCGCCGCACCAGCTACCTACAGCGTGGCGAGTGGGCGCGGGCGGTCGCCGACCTGCTGGAGACCGAAGCCGACGAGGTCGCGGCGATGATGACGGGCGAAATGGGCAAGACACTGAAAGCAGCCAAAGCTGAGGTGGTGAAGTCCGCTAAAGGTTTTCGGTACTACGCCGACCACGCCGAGCAGCTACTGGCCGACGAGCCGGCCGAGCCCTCGGCGGTGGGCGCGGCCAGGGCCTACACCCGGTATCAGCCGCTGGGCGTGGTGCTGGCCGTGATGCCCTGGAACTTTCCGCTCTGGCAGGCCGTCCGGTTCGCCGCGCCGGCACTGATGGCCGGCAACGTCGGGATCCTCAAGCACGCCTCCAATGTGCCGCAGACCGCGCTCTACCTCGCCGACGTGATCGCCCGCGGCGGCTTCCCGGACGGCTGCTTTCAGACGTTGCTGGTCGGATCCGGCGCCGTCGAGGCCATCCTGCGCGATCCGCGGGTCGCCGCGGCCACCCTGACCGGCAGCGAACCGGCCGGACGGTCGGTCGCCGCGATCGCCGGCGACGAGATCAAGCCCACCGTGCTCGAACTCGGCGGCAGCGACCCGTTCATCGTGATGCCGTCGGCGGATCTGGACGCGGCGGTCGATACCGCGGTCACCGCCCGGGTACAAAACAACGGCCAGTCCTGCATCGCGGCGAAACGCTTCATCGTGCACAGCGGCGTCTACGACGCGTTCGTCGAGAAGTTCGTCGAAAAGATGACCGCGCTACGGGTCGGCGACCCGACGGACCCGGACACCGACGTGGGCCCGCTGGCCACCGAGTCCGGCCGCGCCGACGTCGAGAAACTGGTCGACGAGGCCGCTGCCGCGGGAGCGGTGATCCGGTGCGGCGGAAAGCGCCTGGACGGGCCCGGCTGGTTTTATCCGCCGACGGTGATCACCGACATCACCCCGGAGATGCCGCTGTTCTACCAGGAGGTATTCGGGCCGGTCGCCTCGGTGTACCGGGTCGACACCATCGACGAGGCGATCGAGCTGGCCAACGCCACCACGTTCGGACTGGGATCCAACGCCTGGACCCGCGATCCGGCCGAACAGCAGCGTTTCATCGACGACATCGAAGCCGGGCAGGTTTTCATCAACGGGATGACAGTGTCCTACCCCGAACTGCCGTTCGGCGGCATCAAACGCTCCGGCTACGGGCGCGAACTCGCCGCGCACGGCATCCGCGCGTTCTGCAACGCCAAAACGGTCTGGGTCGGCTAGCGCGACGCCAGAGCCCGTGCGTCCTCGTCGGCGAACTCGTCCTCCAGTTGCAGCGGTGAGTAGTCGAGGTCGATCTCACCGACCGGCCGCCCGCGCGCGCTGCTGATCGTCCCGAACCGGCGCATTCCTTTGTCGCTGGCGTAGGCCATGAACTCGTCGCTCGACAGGCCGAACGGGATGTCGTCGCCGTACAGGGCAAAGCCCTCTTCGGTGACTTTGAGTGCGAGCGGGATGAGCTCGTTCATCCGGCTTTCGAAGACCGCCCAGTTGGCGTCGTCGGCGGCGACGTGGCGACGGCAGGTGAACGTTCCCCACGCCATATGGCGCCGTTCGTCGTCACCGATGTGGCGGACCAGTTGCTGCATGCCGGGCAGGATGCCGCGCTCCACGCAGATCTTGCGCCAGGCGTGGTAGCCGGTCAGCGCCAACATGCCCTCGACGACGTGGTTGTAGACCACCGACGCGCGGATCTGCGCGGGCGGCGACGGATCGGCGGCCAGCGCGCTCAGCGAGTCCGGCAGCTCGTCGTTGAACATCTGCCGGTACGCCGGCAGGTCGTCGAGGTGGCCGTGCAAGTCGTCGGTCATCCCGACGGCGTCCAGCCACAAGCGGAAGACCTGGGTGTGTTTGGCTTCCTCGAAGGCGAACTGGGTCAGATACATCTCGTCGCCGAGCCGGCCCTCGGCACGCATCGCGGCCATGAACGGCTGGATGTCCTTGGTGACCGCCTCCTCGCCGGCGATGAACTCCGCGCACAGCCGCGTGGCGTAGTCGCGTTCCCGGTCGGTGAGCGCCTCCCAGTCCGCGCGGTCGCGGGAAAAGTCGATGTCGGCGGGATCCCAGAACTTGGCGTTGCCGCCGACGAACAGTCGCAGCGGCAGGCTGTCCCAGTTCAGGCCGCCCGCACCCAGCGAGCCGTAGCGTGTGCGCGTCATGTGACCTCCGTGAGATTGCAGTGGGTTTGCGGCAGTGCGGTGAATGCCGTCGCTAGCACGGCGACCAGCCGGCGCACCGCCAGCGCCGGCTGCTCGGGTGTCGGCTCGTCGAGTCCGAGGACCGGGTCCATCCCGCGCACGTACGGCGCGAGCGCCAGGTGCGGAAAGATCAGCAGCAGCAGCGACAACAGCGCGTCGGTGTCGCAATCGGCGCGCAGGTCCCCGCGGGTGTGCGCCTCGCGCACCAGCGGCCGCAACACCTCCAGGTAGTGGCGGTCAATCACGCTGCGCACGCTGACGCGGGCCTCCGTGTCGACCTCCATGCTCACCGCGGCATGCAGTGACCGTTCCCGCGGATGCTCGGCGAAGTAGGCGACCCAGTCGTCGAGCAGGTCGGTCAGGAACTCGAAGAACGGTCGGCTCGGGTCACGCACGCGGATGCGGTCCTCCATGTAGGACCGCACCCGCTGGCTGGCCACGTCGGCGATGTAGGAGTAGAGATCGCGCTTGTCGGCGAAGTACTGGAACAGGCTGCCCTTGGCCACCCCGGCGCGGCGGGCGATGACGTTGAGGCTGCCGCGGGAAAAACCGTGCGCGCCGAATTCTGCCTCGGCGGCTTCCACGACCGCGGCGCGCCGCGCCGGGTCCACCCGCGCCCATGTCACCGTCGGCACTTAAGTCCTCCGCATCCGAAAGTCCTCCGCATCCGAAATGACCACTGGTCATTCTACTGTGAGTCAGGTCACTACTCAAGGGACTGCCGGTTGAGGGTGGGCGTTACCATCAGCCCATGCCGCACCTGAATACCGCACGCGGACCGATCGACACCGCCGACCTCGGTGTGACCCTCATGCACGAGCACGTGTTCATCATGACCACCGAGATCGCCCAGAACTATCCGGAGGAGTGGGGCGACGAGGAGCAGCGGGTGGCCGACGCTGTCAACCGGCTGAACGAGCTCAAATCGCGCGGCGTCGACACCATCGTCGATCTCACCGTGATCGGTTTGGGCCGTTACATTCCCCGTATCGCGCGCGTCGCGGCCCAAACCGACCTCAACATCGTCGTCGCCACCGGGATCTACACCTACAACGACGTGCCGTTTCGCTTCCACTATCAGGGACCGGGCACCATGCTCGACGGCCCGGAGATCATGACCGACATGTTCGTCCGCGACATCGAGGAGGGCATCGCCGACACCGGGATCAAGGCCGCGATCCTCAAGTGCGCCACCGACGAGCCGGGGATCACGCCGGGTGTCGAGCGGGTGCTGCGCGCGGTCGCCCAGGCACACAAGCGCACCGGGGTGCCGATCTCCACCCACACCCACGCGGGTCTGCGGCGGGGCCTCGAACAGCAGCGCATCTTCGCCGAGGAGGGTGTGGACTTGAGCCGGGTGGTGATCGGGCATTGCGGCGACAGCACCGACGTCGGCTATCTCGAAGAGCTGATCGCCGCCGGCTCCTACCTCGGGATGGACCGTTTCGGCATCGACGTGATTCTGCCGTTCGAGGACCGGGTGAACATCGTGGCGCAGATGTGCGAGCGCGGGCACGCCGACAAGATGGTGCTCTCCCACGACGCCAACTGTTACTTCGACGCGCTGCCCGCGGAAATGATGCCGGTGGCCGCGCCCAATTGGCACTACCTGCACATCCACAACGACGTGATCCCGGCGCTCAAGCAGCGCGGTGTGACCGACGAGCAGTTGCACGCCATGCTCGTGGACAACCCGCGCCGCATCTTCGAGCGTCAGGGCGGCTACCAGTGACCGAGCCGTCTCCACCGATCGGCACGCAGATTTCCCGGCTCGCCCGGCTCTCGCCCGACCAATCGGCGATCACCTGCGACGGACGCACCATCACCCGCGCAGAACTCGACAGCTCGACCAACCGGCTGGCCCGCGCCTACGCGCAACGCGGCGTCGGTGTCGGTGACTACGTGACGATCGTGCTGCCGAACTCGATCGAGTGGGTGCAGGCCGCGCTGGCGTGCTGGAAGCTCGGTGCGGTGCCGCAGCCGCTGTCCCCGCGGTTACCTGCCGCAGAGTTCGAGGGCCTCCTCGCGCTGCGGCCCCGGGCATTGCTGGTGGGGCGCGACGATCCGCACCACCAAATCCCCAGTGTGCCGGCTGGTTTCACGCCGGATCCGGGCACGTCGGATGCGCCGCTCCCCGAAGCGGTGTCGCCGTGCTGGAAGTCGATGGCCTCCGGGGGCAGCACCGGGCGCCCCAAGCTCATCGAAGCCGGCGGAGACAGCCGGATATCGCCGGCGCTCGGCTACTCGTTGGGCGTGCAGGACGGTGACACCACGCTGGTCCCGGTGCCGCTGAGCCACAACACCGGTATCACCACCGCGGTGATCGCCTTGCTGTTGGGCCAACACCTGGTGCTGATGAGCCGATTCGAGCCGCACGAGTTTCTCCGGCTGGTCACCGACCACCGGGTTACCTTCCTGACCACCGTTCCGACCATCATGCAGCGGCTGCTGCCGGTCTACCGTGCCAACCCGGACGCCTATGACCTGTCGTCGATCCGGCGATTCTGGCACCTGGGGGCGCCGTGCCCGCCAGCGGTGAAGCAGGCCTGGATCGACCTGCTGGGGCCGGAAAAGGTGTGGGAGCTCTACGGCGGCACCGAACTGCAGGCGCTGACGGTCATCTCCGGCGACCAATGGCTGGCCCATCGGGGTTCGGTCGGCACCGTGGTGGCCGGGGAGATGAGGGTGCTCGACGACGACGGCAACCCCTGCCCCCCCGGCGTGGTCGGCGAAATCTACCTGCGGCCCGGCCCGGGTGCCCCACCGACCTACCGCTACATCGGGGCCAGCGCGAAGTCCCGCGACGGTTGGGACTCCCTGGGCGACCTCGGCTACTTCGACTCCGACGGCTTCCTGTACCTCTCGGATCGCCGTGTCGACATGTTCACCGTCGGCGGGCGCAACGTGTACCCCGCCGAGATCGAAAACGCGCTCTCGGCGCACCCTGACGTGTTGTCGTGTCTGGTCGTCGGGGTGCCCGACGAAGACCTGGGGCAGGTGCCGTATGCCCTGGTGCAGGCCGCCACGGCGCTGGACGAGCACGCGGTGCAAGCGTTCCTGCGGGACCGGATCGCCGGATACAAGGTGCCCCGCACCGTCGAGTTCGTCGACACCCCGTTGCGCGACGACGCCGGCAAAGCCCGCCGCTCGGCGGTGCGCGCCGAGGTCATGGCGCGGCTCTTCCTCATCGCTACGCTCTGCATCGTCGCTCGCGCGGGTCATGGCGCTATGGCGTCTTCTTGCGGCAGGCTGAGCGCACGACCGCTCACCACCTGGCGTTTGTCGCGGTTTTCCCAGCGCCGCAATGCTTCCCGGCATGGCGACTCGACCAGCGCGTAGCTCACCGCCGCGATCGCGACGGCGAAGAACAGCGTCAGCGCCAAGACCTCGAGCAGGTGACCCTGGAACGAGAACACGCCGAGCACCGGAAACACCATGCTCAGCGCCGCCAGATGCCAGATGAATATGCCGTAGGACCAGCGGCCCAGCGTCACCATCGGCGGGCTGCCCAAAAACCGGTGCGGCGTGTCGGGGCGGTCCAGCACCAGCGGAGCCACCAAGGCCAACGCCACCACCGAGCCCATCGCGGTCTTCACCGCGAACTGCGCGGGCGTGCTCGGAATCAGCCCGGCAGGTCCGGCCGGCGGGCTGGCCGCCACCAGATAGGCCGCGACCGCGACGACGGCCATCAGCACCCGGCGCCGCGCCAGCCGGTGCGGCAACCCCAGCGGGCTGTATGCCCACTCCGCCAGCAGCATGCCGGCGGCGAACCAGGAGAAGAACGCCGGCGGCCAGGTCAGCGGGTTGAGCCCGGGCGCGCTGCCGAACGGGATCACGCCCCACCACCAGCTGGCGATCCCGGTGGCGGCGATCACCGGCACCCGGGCCCGAACCGGTACCCAGCCGGCCAGCAACGCAAGGATCGGCAGCGCCAGATAGAAGGCGACCTCCACCGACAGGCTCCACATCTGGGTGAGCCCGCCGGTCAGCGTCAACGGCACGTACACCTGGGTGAGCGAAAGGTTTGCCAGCCACACGGTCGGACTCGGGTGGCCGGCGTCGGGCAGCAGCGACAAGATCACCACAACGGCCACCACGTACGCGGGCATGATGCGGACCAGCCGCGACCGCAGGTAGCGGCCGGTTGACGGCATCGATCCCAGCTCGCGCGCCGCTGCGGCATGCCCGCGCCACAGCAGGTAGCCCGACAGCGCGAAGAACACCGCAACCGCCAGATCGAAGCGACCGAACAGGCGTCCGTCGACCCCGCTGGAATGCCCGGTCTGGAACGCGACGTGGGTGATGACGACACCGATGGCCGCGCAAGCGCGCATGCCCTCCACGGCGGGCAGGAACCGCCGGGTCCCACCCACCTGCGCGGCAGCCCTCGGGTGCGCCATGACGACCAGTCTGCCGCGACCGCTCGCGGGCGCAATCGGGCAGGCCGGATCGGCTCGGCAGACCCACCCGGGCCGCGACCTTAAATTTTGCTGTTAGGGTCAGACGAGTTTTGGCTTCGATCCCTGGTCGGGCTTGGTGTGGCGGTGTTGAACTACAGGTAGGAGGTCACGGCAACTTGACTAGTCCCCGCCCTGGAATACGGGGATTGCGGCCCCGGCGAGCCGGGGTTCGTCGGCGGTGGTTCCAGTGAGCCGCGCTGTCATGTTGCGGATCGCCGCGTGCGCGATCATGGGTTTGGGAGCGGCCTTGTTGGTCGCCGCGCTACTGTTGTGGACCTACACCACCAGCCGGATCACCAAAATTCCGCTCGACCTCGATACCACGTTGGTCAGCGACGGCAGCGGAACCGCGCTGGACCCCGCCTCGTTCTCCGGTGAACACCTCGTCGTCGACACCAACGTCCCGTTGGTATCGCAGCAGCAAATCGACGTCGAGAGCCCCGCCAACGCCGACGTGGTCACGCTGCAGGTAGGGACCACGGTTCGGCGCACCGATATGCAGAAAGAAACCGGTCTGCTGCTCGCGATGGTGGACACGGTGACGCTCAACCGGAAAACGGCGATGGCAGTGTCCGACGAAACCCATCCCGGTGGCGCCGTCCAGAAGCCGCGCAGCATCAGCGACGAGAACCCGCCGACCAACATCGCGCTCCCGCATGAGGGGCTGTCCTACCGGTTTCCGTTCCACACCGAAAAGCACACGTATCCGTACTTCGACCCGATCGCCCAGAAGGCCTTCGACGCCAACTACATCGGCGAAGAAGACGTCAACGGCCTCACCACCTACAAGTTCACCCAAAACGTCGGTTACGACACCGAGGGCAAACTGGTCGACCCGGTGACCTACCCCTCGCTGTACGCCAACGACGACGACAGCAAGGCCACCACCACCGCAGCGAGATGGGGGATACCCGGCGACGATCCGGACGAGAAGATCACCATGACCCGCTACTACGCGGCCCAGAAGACCTTCTGGGTGGACCCGGTGTCCGGCACGATCGTCAAAAAAGACGAGCATGCCAACCACTACTGGGCCCGCGACGCGCTGAAACCCGAGGTGACGGTGGCCGACTACAAGATCACCTCGACCGAGGCCACCGTGGAGTCTCAGGTCAACGCCGCCCGCAACGAACGAGACCGCCTGGCGTTGTGGTCGCGGGTGCTGCCGATCACCTTCACCGCAGCCGGATTGATCGCCCTGATCGGTGGTGTGCTGCTCGGGGCGTTCAGCCTGCGGACCGAGGCGGCGCTGCTGGATCCCGGCCTGGACACCGCCGGCCACGGCTTCTTCCGCCTGGGCGAGCAAGCCCGCGAAACGACACCGGGCGCAGAAGCCCAAACCGAGAAGCTGCCCGCGCCGCCCGCGGATCTGCGCCGCCAAACCGGCCCGCCACCCGGCTCGGGTCCGCCGGATTCCGGCGGTCCGCCCACCGCGGGTCCCCCCGGGGCGCGCTGACGGCGGTGACCGGGCTGCGCGACCGGGTTGGGTGGTGCTCCCGTCCCGGATATGCCCTGGCGTTGACGCTCCTGGTGGTGGCGCCGCTGCTGGGTCCGGGCTATCTGCTGGTGCGCGATGCGGTGTCGACCCCTCGGTCCTATCTGTCGGACACCGCGCTGGGGTTAGCCGAATCGGCGCCGCGGGCCACCCCGCAGGATTTCGCGGTGGCGCTGGCCACGCGGGTCCTCGACGGCGGCATCGTGGTGAAGGTGCTGCTGGTTAGCGGGCTGTGGCTGGCGGGCTGGGGGGCCGCGCGCCTGGCTGCGACGGTGTTACCGGAGGCCGGGCCGAGCGGGCAGGTCGTCGCGATCACCGTGGCGACCTGGAATCCCTACGTGGCCGAACGGCTGCTGCAGGGGCATTGGAGTCTGCTGGTCGGCTACGGCTGCCTGCCGTGGGTGGCGAACACAGTGCTGACCCTTCGATCCGCTGGCGGGCAGGCCGGGCCGCACTATTTCGGGTTGGCCGCCTGGATGGCGCTGGCCGGTCTGACGCCGACCGGGCTGATCATGGCGGCGACGGTGGCATTGGTGTGCGTGGCGGCACCCGGCGATGGGCGGCCACGCCCGCTGTGCGCCGCCGTGACGCTGGGCTGCGCGGTGGCGGCGGCGCTGCCCTGGCTGACCGCCGCGGCGTTGACATCGTCGTCGGTGACCCACACCTGGGCTCAGGCGTCTGGGCTTGCCGCGTTCGCCGCCCGCGCCGAGCCGGGCCTGGGCACGCTGGGCAGCCTGGCCAGCCTGGGCGGGATGTGGAACAGGGCAGCCGTACCCACTTCGCGCAGCACGCTTTTCGCGGTGCTCTCGGCGGCGGTGCTGCTCGGTGTGGTGGCGGTCGGTCTGCCCAGCGTGCTGCGCCGGCGACCGGCGGTGCCGCTGCTGGTGCTGGCGGCAGCGTCGGTGCTGGTGCCCGCCGCACTGGCCACCGGACCGGGCCTGGCCGTCCTCAAGGCAGGGGTTGAGGTGGCACCGGGTCTGGGCCTGCTGCGCGACGGGCAGAAGTGGGTGGCGCTGGCGATGCCCGGCTACGCCCTGGCGGGCGCCGGGGCAGTGCTGACAGTGCGGCGCTGGCTTCCTGCGGCGGCGACGGCGCTGCTGTGCTGCGCCGCACTGGTGCTGACGTTGCCCGATCTGGCCTGGGGGGTAGGGGGCAAGCTCAGGCCGGTGCGCTATCCGGTCGGCTGGCGGGCCGCCGCGGCGGTCATCAACGCCGATCCCGGGCCCGTGGCGGTGTTGCCGGCCGACACGATGCGCATGTTCTCCTGGTCGGGGCGGGCGCCGGTGCTCGATCCGCTGCCACGCTGGCTGCGTGCCGACGTGCTGACCACCGGTGACCTGACGGTCGACGGGGTGACGGTGCCCGGCGAGGGCGGCCGGGCGCGGGACATCCAGCGGTTGCTGTTGACCGGCACCAACCCTGACGCACTGGCCCGCGCCGGGGTGCGGTGGCTGGTTACCGAGCGCGGCACCCCGGGTGAGACCGGTGCCGCCGAAAAAACCGTGGGTGGGCTCCCGGTGGTGTATCGGGGGCCGGATTTGGTCGTGTACCGGGTCGGCGGCGGGAGCTCTTCCGCGGCGCGGGGGTCGGGGGGGCGCCGATCGGCCGTGCTGACCGCTCATCTGCTGTGGCTGACGATGCTGGTCGGCGGTACCGCCGGCATGGCGGTTGCCGGCCTGCGTCGCCGCAGCCGTCGGCGTGCCGGTAACCTACCTACCGGCGCCTAGCGCCCACGGCGTTTTTCGACAGACCTTGGGGGAGCCATCCGTCCGCAGAAAACAGTTCACCAGCTTCTGTTCGGTCTGCTGGTCGCTGCGGCAGTCCAGCTGGCCGCGGCCGCGCCGGCCGGTGCGGCTCCCGATGATTCCACACCCGGCGACACGGGCCCGTTCGCGTACGTCGAGACCGATTTCGACAACTTCGTGCAAGCGGAGAACACCGACATCACGGGCTTGATCGACCTGCTTCCCAACACGTTCAGCGGCGTGGTAACCACGACCGGAGACGCGCTGAGCACTGCGTTCACCGACTTCGGCTATCTGGAGTTCGGGCAGGGCATCGACGCATTGATCGCCGGGATCGAGGGCGACTATCAAGAAATCCTCGGCGCAGTCGGGGCCCCGTTCATCCTCGTTCCCGATGCGCTGGTGTTTGCGCCGGCCGAGTTCCTCTTCGGCTTGATCCCCTAGTCGCCCGGCGGTGGCGGCCGGGTGTATCGCTCGTGCGCAGATCTTGCCGGAGGGCGAGCATCCGCTGCTGCTGTGTTGCCGCCGGCGGTGCTGGCATCTGGGTGGGATTGCGCGCCGTACGCCCCGAGTGTGAAGTCGTTGCGAAAAAATCGCGAAAATCTCGCAACAGTTTCACCTTCGGCGAGCGTGAACCGGCGCGGGGTGGATTGTTTAGTGTTTTGGCACGGTGTGGTCGCCGCGGGAAGGGGCACGGTGGTGGGGTCACGGCGGAAGCGTTCGGGTCGCTCGGGTCTGCGGGTGGTGGGGGTGGGGACTGCGGTGGGGGCGGTGTGGGCGGCGGTGACGCCGTTGGTGGGGGCGCCGGGTGCGCGTGCCGATGTGTGGGATCTGGTGCTGGATCCGTTGGTGAATGCGATCGGTGCGGGGGTGAATCCGCTGGCCGGTGGGGCTGATGCGGGTGCGGGGGTGGATTCGGTGTTGGTGGGGTTGGTGGCCGATCTGAACACCGCGGTCAATGGGTTGGCTCAGGGGTGGATCGCTAGCCCGGTCGGCGCGGTGGTGGATTCGGTGATCAATGCGCCGTCGGTGTTGGTGGTGGGCCGGGATGTGATCGGCAACGGTATCGATGGTTTCACCGGCACCAATGCGTCGCTGTTGGGTCGGTGGGATCCGGGGTTGTTCGGTGACCTCGCCGACGGCGGCTTTGTCGCCGGTAATGGGGGTGCTGGGGTGGCCGGGGTGGCGGGGGTTGATGGGGGTGTTGGGGGCGTTGGTGGTTCGGCGGGGTTGTTCGGGGATGGCGGTGTCGGCGGGGCCGGGGCGGCTGGTGGCGCCGGGGGTGCGGGGGGTGCTGGTGGGTTGTTGCTCGGTGAGGGCGGGGCCGGGGGGCAAGGTGGGGCTGGGGTTGATGGCGACCTGGGCGGGGCTGGTGGTGCTGGTGGGGATGCGGGGGTGTTCGGCAACGGCGGGGCCGGCGGTGCGGGTGGGGTCGGCGGGACTGGGACCACCGGTGCTGCGGGGGTGGCCGGGGCGAACGATGTTGATGGGGCTAACGGCGGTGCGGGCGGTGATGGCGGACCTGGTGGCGATGGCGGGGCTGGTGGTGTCGGGGGGCGTGGGGGGTGGTTGGTTGGGGCCGGCGGGGACGGCGGGGACGGCGGTAATGCCGGTGACGGCGGTGCCGGCGGGGATGGCGGTGCGGGTGGGGCTGGGTTTAGCCCGGCCAGCGCGGGTGGTTTCGGTGGTAACGGCGGTAACGGTGGTGCTGGGGGTGATGGCGGGCCTGGGGGGACTATGGGTGGAGCGCCCGGGGCCGGTGGTCATGGCGGGCTGATCGGTGTGCAGGGATCCACCGGCAGCGCCGGTGCGGCCGGGCTGGAGGGCGTCGGTGGAGATGGCGGCGCGGGAGGGGCCGGCGGTGACGGCGCGGCCGGGGCGGCCGGGGCAACCGGCAACAGCGGGACCGCCGGCGACAACGGCACTGCGGCCCACCCCGACGGCTACGCCGGCACCAACGGCGGTACCGGTGGGGCCGGGCAGGCCGGCGGCAACGGTGGTGACGGCGGTGATGGTGGGGCCGCAGGCACCGGGCGCCTCGACGGCAGTGTGGGCGCCGGCGGTGTCGGTGGCAACGCCGGGGATGGCGGAGCCGGCGGTAACGGTGGTCAGGGTGGAGCCGGCGGGCCCGGCTACGACAATCTGTCGGCGACCGGTGGCGCCGGTGGGGACGGCGGTGCGGGTGGCGGCGGCGGCAACGGGGGAGTTGCGGGTAGCCCCGGTGTGGGGGGTTACAACGGCAACCACACGGTTCAAGCCGCCGACGGCAGCGCGGGGGTGGCCGGGCCGGGCGGGACCGGCGGGAATGGTGGGTCCGGCGGCACCGGCGGCACCAGCGACGGCGTGGCCGGTGAGCCGGGCACCGAGGGTGCGTCCGGGGTGAGCCCGACCGGCAGCACCGGCGGGGCCGGTGGCACCGGCGGCACCGGTGGCACCGCCGTCCCCGTCTACCAGATCATCAACACCATCCCTGTCGGCTCCGACCCGTACGGGGTGGCGGTCGCCCCTGCCGACGGGCTCCCGAATGCCGGGGACGTCTACGTCACTAACTTCGGCAGTGACTCGGTGTCGGTGATCAACCCCGCCACCGACAAGGTCATCGACACCATCACCGGCTTCGACGGCCCGGAAGGGGTGGCGGTGGCCCCTGCCGGGGACGTCTACGTCACCGACGAAGGCAGTGACACGGTGTCGGTGATCAACCCCGCCACCGACGCCGTCATCCACACCATCACCGTCGGCTCGCACCCGCACGGGGTGGTGGTGGCCCCCGAGAATGTCACCGGCGCCGGAGACGTCTACGTCGCCGACACAAATGGCACGGTGTCGGTGATTGACCCCAGCAACGACACCGTCATCCACAGCATCACCGGCAGCACTTCCGATGATGCGGCCGGGTTGGCGGTGTCCCCCGAAACCGGGGATGTCTACGTCGCCGACGACAACGGCAACTCGGTGTCGGTTATCGACTCCGCCACCGACAAGGTCATCCGCACCATCACTGTCAGCTCGCAGCCGTTCGGGGTGGCGGTGGCCCCCGGGGGTGTCAGCGATGCCGGGGATGTGTTCGTCACCACCGTGAGCGTCACCAACGCTGCCAATGGCACGGCTTCGGTGATCACCATCCCCGGCTTCCATGAGCCGGCCGGGTTGGCGGTGGATCCCGGTGGCCCCGCTGCCGGGGATGTGTTCGTCGCCAACCAAGGCAGTGATTCGGTATCGGTGATCGCTCCGACCGACCTCGATAAGGTCAGCTACACCATCAGCGAGGACAGCAGCGGTGGCTTCGATAGTCCGCTCGGGGTGGCGGTCACCCCGGCGGGTGACACCGGCGCCGTGGAGGTGTATGTCACCAACTACGGTAACGGCACAGTGTCGGTGTTGAATCTGCCGCCGCCGAGCTGACCCGGGCACGGGTGGGAGTCAGCGGAGTCGACGCGCGGCGCGCCTCGGGCCGGGGGTGCTCGGGGTGTGCCCAGCCTCGGTGACAGTGCTCACCTTGTGACCGGTGGCCTAGTCGCGGGCGGTCACAGCACGCCGCTGACGCGTTCACCGGCCAGTACCGACTCGAGCACAACGCGCATCGCGTCGGCGCTTTGCCGCCAGGAGAATTCAGCGCTACGAGCTTGGGCCTTGCCGCCGAGCTGATCACGCAGCACAGGATCGGCTAAGAGTTGCTCGAGCCGATGCACCAACTCGGCATGGTCGTCGACCAGCACGCCGGTCACCCCGTCGATGACCGAGTCGGTCAGCCCGCCCGATGACCGGTAGCCGATAGTGGGGACCGCGTGCTGGGCGGCCTCGACAACCGCCAGGCCCCAACCTTCCTTACGTGACGGCAACACATGTACCCAGCACTGTTGCACGACACGGTGTTTGGTGTCGTCGTCGACGTGGCCGTGAAACGTGACCACGTCGGAGATGCCCAGCCGCATCGCGTGATCGACCAACCGCTGCTGCCACCACCCGCCCCCGATGATGTCGAGATGCAGCCCCGGTATCCGCGACCGCAATAGCGCTACGGCATCCAGCGCGTCCTCGATCTGCTTGTGCGGGACCAGTCGGGACAGCACCACCACCCGCGGGCTCGCCGCCCGCAGACCGCTCAGCGACGGCACCGGCGCCTCGTCGAGACCGTTGCGCACCACCGCGATGCGGTCGATGCCGACCCCCAGCGCGACCAGATCGCGGGCCGACGGCAGCGAGACCGTCACGTACTGGTTGCGCCGGTTGAGCCACGGCGACAACCTCGACTCGACGAACCAACCCAGCCGGCCCAGGACGGGCCCCGCCACCGGCCATTGCTCGCGGTGACAGTGGTGCACCAGCACCGCCACCCGCCGGCCGTAAATCAGCCGGGCCAGGAACGGCAGACCGTTTTGGGTGTCGACCACCACGTCGGGACGTGCCCGCCGCAGCGGCCCGAGCCCGAACCGGGCGGCGGCCATCGCCAGCAGGGCCCAGACATACACCGAGTAACGCCCACCGGCGCGGCTGATCGTCACTCCGTCGATGACCTCGCTTCGAGGCGCACCGGGATAGCGGGCGGTTAGCAGCGTGACGTTGACGCCGGAGGCGGCCAGTTGCGCGCCGATGCGCTGCAGGTAGGTTTCGCTGCCGCCACCCTGCGGGTGCCCGGTGTCTCGCCAACACAGCAGCAGCACGGCGCGAAGGTTCCGGGGTGGGCGGCCCGCGGGCTCCCGGTGCGCGGCAGACATCGACGGCTAGCCTAACGGGCCGCCGTAGGGTTGGCTCGATGGCGGTGACCGACCTGTTCGCCCGGCGGGCGACGCTCTCGCGTGCGGTGCGGCTGCTCGCGGAGTTCCGCTACGAGCAATCCCAGCCGGCCCGGTTTTACCGGGCGCTGGCCGCCGACACCGCCGCGATGGTCGGCGACCTGTGGCGCGCCACCCACGGCACAGCACCGGTCGGCCGCACGCTGCTCGACGTCGGCGGCGGGCCGGGATACTTCGCGGCGGCGTTCGCCGCCGCCGGTATGCGGTATATCGGGGTCGAACCGGATCCTCAGGAGATGCACGCAGCCGGGCCGGCGCACGCCGATAATCCGTGCCCCCTGGTGCGAGCCTCCGGGATGGCCCTGCCGTTCGCCGACGACTCGGTTGACATCTGCCTGTCGTCCAACGTCGCCGAGCACGTCCGGCGGCCGTGGCAACTCGGCGGCGAGATGCTGCGGGTGACCAAGCCGGGCGGGCTGGCAGTGCTGTCCTACACGGTGTGGCTGGGCCCGTTCGGTGGGCACGAGATGGGCCTGACGCACTATCTGGGCGGTGCGCGCGCAGCCGCGCGTTATGCCCGTAAACACGGCCATCCGGCCAAGAACAACTACGGATCCTCGTTGTTCGCGGTGTCGGTGGCCGACGGACTGCACTGGGCGGCCGGCACCGGAGCGCTGATCGCGGCATTCCCCCGCTACCATCCGCGATGGGCGTGGTGGGTGACCTCGGTGCCGTTGCTGCGTGAGTTCCTGGTCAGCAATCTGGTGTTGGTACTGCGGCCGCGGTGAGCCAAGCTGACTGAAACGTGTTCTCGTTGGATGCCCGCTTGGGTAATGTGGCGGCAATGAGCGACAACCACTCGACCGATTACGACAAACTTTTCATCGGCGGCAAGTGGACTCAGCCGTCGACCGGTGAAGTCATCGAGGTGCACTGCCCGGCGACCGGTGAATACGTCGGCAAGGTGCCGATGGCGGCGCCCGCTGACGTCGCTGCCGCGGTCGCCGCGGGTCGTGCGGCATTCGACAACGGCCCATGGCCGTGGACCCCGCCGAAGCAGCGTGCGGCCGTCCTCGCCGCGGCGGCCAAGTTGCTCGAGGAGCGCAAGGACCTGTTCACCACACTGCTCGCCGATGAGACCGGTCAGCCGCCGACGATCATCGAAACGATGCACTGGATGGGTTCGATGGGGGCGATGAACTTTTTCGCCGGCCCCGCCGTCGATCAAGTCACGTGGCGCGAGATCCGCAACGGCTCCTACGGGCAGACCATCGTCCGTCGTGAGCCGATCGGCCTGGTCGGCGCGATCGTGGCGTGGAACGTGCCGTTGTTCCTTGCGGTCAACAAGCTGGGGCCGGCGCTGCTGGCCGGTTGCACGGTGGTGCTCAAGCCCGCCGCTGAAACCCCGCTGACCGCAAATGTGTTGGCCGAGTTGTTCGCCGAAGCCGGCCTACCCGAGGGGGTGCTGTCGGTGGTGCCCGGCGGCGTCGAGACCGGACGGGCGCTGACGTCCAACCCGGACATCGACATGTTCACCTTCACCGGAAGTTCGGCCGTGGGCAAAGAGGTCGGCAAGCGCGCTGCCGAAATGCTCAAGCCGTGCACCCTGGAACTGGGCGGCAAGTCGGCGGCTATCGTCCTCGACGACGTCGACCTGGACGCAGCGATCCCGATGCTGGTGTTCGCCGGCGTGATGAACGCCGGACAAGGCTGCGTGAACCAGACCCGCATCCTGGCTCCGCGCTCGCGCTACGACGAAATCGTAGATGCGGTAAGCACTTTCGTGCAGGCGCTGCCGGTCGGGCTGCCGTCGGACCCGGCCGCCCAGATCGGGCCGCTGATTTCGGAAAAACAGCGCGCCCGGGTCGAGGCCTACATCGCCAAGGGCATCGAGGAGGGTGCCCGCCTGGTGTGCGGCGGCGGCCGTCCCGAGGGCCTGGACAACGGCTTCTTTGTGCAGCCCACCGTCTTCGCCGACGTCGACAACAAGATGACCATCGCCCAGGAGGAGATCTTCGGGCCGGTGCTTTCCATCATCGCCTACGACACCGAAGAGGACGCGATCAAGATCGCCAACGATTCGGTGTATGGACTGGCCGGCAGCGTCTGGACCACCAACGTGCCCAAGGGCATCGAGATCTCGGAGAAGATCCGTACCGGGACATACGGCATCAATTGGTACGCCTTCGATCCGTGCTGCCCGTTCGGCGGCTACAAGAACTCCGGCATCGGCCGCGAGAACGGGCCCGAAGGCGTCGAGCACTTCACTCAGCACAAGAGTGTGCTGATGCCGATGGGCTACACGGTCGAGGGCTGATCGCGGGCTCGCGAGGGTCGCTAGTCGCTGGCCGGCAGCGGCTTGGCCTCCTTGAGGGTCAGCGGGGTCCGGCCGATGGTCAGGGTGCCTGCCCCGGCCTTGGTGACCAGCACCTCGGCGCCGGTCTCGTCCACATAGCGCTTGCCCAGCACGTTGCCGTCGGCGAAAGCCGGGTCCAGTTCGCCGGAACGGTCGGTGCCCAACGGCACCATCGGAGCGCCCCCGCAGCGCAGGTCGTCGAGACTGTCGGCGCTGCGGACGACGATGACTTGGGTGTCGCACACCTGGCTGGCCAAGCGGGTGCCGGTTTTGATCACGGTCTCATCCTAAAACGCCCAGTTCCTCGACGATTTGCCGGCGGAGTACCTTGCCGGTCTCACCGATGGGTAGTGCGTCGCGGAACACCACCCGATCGGGAGTGCGCGAACCACGCAAGCGGGTGCGGACGTAATCCCGCAACTCGTCGGGGTCCGGCTGTGCGCCGGGGGTCGGCACCACGACCGCGACAAGAGCCTGACCCCACTGCGGATCATCGACCCCGACCACGGCGACGTCGCGCACGTGGGCGTGTTCGATCAGCACATCCTCCAACTCGGCGGGCGCGATGTTCTCCCCGCCGCGGATGATGGTGTCGTCGCCGCGCCCGCCGATGAACACGTAGCCGTCCTCGTCGAGGGTGGCGATGTCTTTGGTGGCAAACCACCCCTCGGCGTCGAGCACCGAGCCGATCCCGGCGTAACGGCCCGAGACCTGCTCGCCGCGGACGAACAACTCGCCGGTCCGGCCCGGCGGCAGCACGGCGCCGTTCTCGTCACGGATCTGCACCTCCACACCCGGCACCGGCCGGCCGACCGATCCCAACCGCCTGGCGACCGCGGGATCCGACGACGACAGCGCCGCGCGGTGGTCCTCGGGGGTCAGCACGGCGATCGTCGAGCTGGTCTCGGTCAGCCCGTAGGCGTTGACGAAACCGACGTCGGGCAGCAGTTCCAGCGCCCGGCGCACCAGCGGCAACGCCGCTTTCGCACCGCCGTAGGCCAGGGTGCGCAGCGACGGAAGCCGGTGCTCACCCCGTTCGAGCACCGTCACAATCCGGTCGAGCATCGTGGGCACCACCGTCGCGGTGGTGACGTGCTCGGCGTTGACCAGCCGCACCCATTCCTCGGCGTCGAAGACCGGCAGGTAGACCATCGTGCGTCCGGCGTACACGTTCGATAGCGCCGCACTGACCCCGGCGATGTGGTAGGGCGGCACGCAGATCAACGCCGCGTCGGTGGGCTCGGCCGACCCGAATTCGACGGTGCCGGTGATATAGCTGGTGAGGTTGTTGTGCGAAAGTTCGACAGCCTTAGGCTGCGCGGTGGTCCCCGAGGTGAACAGCACGATTGCCGTCGCGTCCGGGTCGGGGGACTCCGCGGCCGGCGCAGCGCCGCGCGCCTGGGCCGCGAACTCCTCGGCGTCCATGACATGCTCGGTTAGCGACCCAACCGCCTCGCGGTAGCGGGTGTCGGCGATCACCAGCGGGCCGGGCAGCCGCCGGATCAGCGTCTGGATGGCCTCGGCGGACAACCGGTAATTGATCGGGGTGAACGCCCGCCCGGCACGCGCCGAGGCGAAGATCAACAGCGGCAGCATCACCCCGCCCGTGCCGACGTAGACGACGTGGCGGGCATTCGATGCTGCGATCACCCCCGCGCCGCCGTCGGCGAGCTCGCTCAGCTGCTGCGTCGTCAGCCGGGTGTCGCCTGAGACGACGGCGGTTCGGTCCGGGCTGGCAGACACGGCCATCTCGAGCAGCAGCGAGATGCTCATACTTCAATCTTTCTGTATCTCAACGGATTTAGAATCTGTCCGGTTTCTTGGCCGTGATAGCGACAAACCAAACGGTAGTGTAGACCCCTGACGTGAATCCGGTTCCGCCACTGACCCACGGCGGACACAACGTGCGATGACTTGCGCGTTGGCTTCGCTGCTGTTATAAGACGATGATCTCTGGGTGAAAGCAGGTGCCTCGCATGGCGGTGGCAGGCGATTTCCGGGTCGACCTGACGGCCCTGGCGGCTTCGGCAGTGCGCGCCGGTGGGCAGGGCGAGGACTTGGCGATGGCCCACGTCGCCTCGGATGACCGGATACAGGGCGCGTTGTCAGGCTGGGCGGGGGTGTCCGCGGCGGCGATGGCCGCCAAGGCCGACGCCTGGCTGGTCACCTCGCAGACGCTGCTGACCCGGGTGGGTGATCACGTGTCGGCGCTGGACAACGACGGGGTGGCGTTCGCGGCCAGGGAGCGCGAGAACGCCGAGACGGTGCGTGCGGTCGGTGCCGGCGCGATAGGAATGGCCGGTGCGACACGCGGGTGACCGGTGGCGTTGACGGTCGCCGACATTGATCAGTGGAGCGCCGAGGCGGTTCGTGAAGTGTTTCATGCGGCCACCGCGCGGGGGCAGACCACATTGGAGGTGTCGCGTCAACTGGGGTCGTTGGCGGTGTTCGACAGCTGGGAGGGCGCCACGGCCGAGGCCAGGAAACACCACAACGCGCAGATCCGCCACGACCTCGACGCCCACGGCAACGAATCGCTGGCGGTGGCCCGCGCGGCCGGCAAGGCCGCCGACGACATCGAACAGGTGCACACCACGCTGCGCGCGCTGCGCGCCGACGCCGCCGAGCTGCACATGAGCATCGACGCGCTGGGCAACACGATCGTGCCGAGTTCGACGTTCACCGGTCCGCCGATGGCGGCCGTGATCGCCCAACAGCAGCTGCAGCCGCGGCTGGACGCGATCCTGGCCGAGGCCAACACGGTCGATGCCGAGCTGGCCGCGGCGATCAACATGGCCGACGGCGATGCCCCCGTCCCGGCCGGGCCCCACGATAACCGCCCCGAGATTCAAGACGCGCTGTCCAAACCCCTGCCCGAGGACCCCACGCAGTTTTACGCTCTGTGGACTCGGCTGAGCCCGCAGGAAAAGGACTGGCTCTACGCCCACGACCACAACATCGGCAACCATCCCGGCATGCCTTGCGACCCCCCGGATCACTTGGGCGCCGACCATTACAACCAGCTCAATCTGGCCGATCAGCTGGGCCGCGCCCGGGCCGCCGCCGCGCAAGCCGACGCGCTGCAAGCCCAGCACCCCGACTGGGCGCAGGGCAAAAACATTCCCCACCCCAACGAGCCGGGCGCGATCTTCGACGACCGGCTGGCCTATGAGGCCTGGCAGCGCCACTACGACGCCGCCCGAAACGCCGCGAAAAACCTGCCCGATCTGCAGGCGGTCGACAAAGCCCGCAAAGCCAGCCCGGATCGCAAGCTGATGCTGCTGGACACTCAAACCGGCAAACAAGTCCACGCCGCGATCGCCGTCGGGAATCCCGACACCGCCACCCACGTGTCGGTCACCGCCCCCGGGCTGAACACCACCGTGCACGGCAGCATTGAAAGCATGACTGAGGAAGCTACCCGCCTCAGGGGCGAATCTCTGCGACAGTTACAGAACGCTCCCGGGCACGCGCACGACAGCGTGTCGGCGATCGCCTGGATCGGCTATGACGCCCCGCAGGTGCCCGGCTTCGATAACACCGGTGAGTCCCTGGCCGGCGCGTGGGATGTCAGCCACGACACCCTGGCCCGCGCCGGCGCGCACGATCTGGCCCGCTTCTATGACGGGATACAAGCCTCCCACCAGGGCGGGCGAGCCGATCTGACCGCGATCGGGCATTCCTACGGCTCGCTGACCACCGGGTTGGCGTTGCAGCAGCCCGGTGAGCACGGCGTCTCACGGGCGTTGTTTTACGGCTCACCCGGCGTCGAGGCATCCACGCCGCAGCAATTGCACCTGCAACCGGGCCAGGTGTTCGCCATGGAAACCCCCGACGATCCCATCCAGTTGACCTACGACGGCCCGCGTATCGCCCATGATGTGGCCCCGTTTTTGCCGCCGCCGTTCAACACCATCGCCGAAGGCATCGTAGGCGGCGCCGACGCCTCCGGGGCCGGGCATTTCGGGCCCAACCCGGCCACCAACCCCGCCTTCACCCGCCTGGCCACCGGCGCCACCACGGTGCCCGACGGCCACGGCGGCACCCTGCAGCTGGAGGGCGCGCACGGCCACAGCGACTACCCGCGCTTCCCCGGCGACGGGGGGCTTCGAACCACCAACTACAACATCGCCGCCGTCGTGGCCGGGTTGGGTAATAAGGCGGTTGCCGGCCAGTGAGGAAACCCGCTGACCCCTCCCCGCGCCGGCGACGCCACCGATTGCTGGGCGCCGCCCTACTCACCACCGCCCTCACCGCCACAGGATGCCACGTGAAACAACCCTATGAACCCACCCCACCCTCGGTTGCCGCCAAAGCCCTGCAAGTCCTCAAATCCCTGCCCTCCTTCGAAGACACCCAAGCCCAGGTGCAAGCCGCCATCGATGAGATCAAAACGGCCGCCAGCAAAATCATCCCCGGAATCACCTGGGAGACGCTCGAAGGGGGAGGTGGCAGCACCTGCGCGCGGCCCTACGAACAAACCGACGGGCGAGAGTACTTTCTACCCCACGAAGTTGCGGAGAACGTCAACATCTCCGACCAGCAGTGGGCGCCAATTCAGCAGGCAGCCAAACAGGCGGCCGCCAAACTGGATGCCACCGAGGTCCAGGTGATGAAAAACCAGCCTGGGGATCACGATGTGGGTTTCTACGGCCCGACTGGCTTATTCATTAAAGTCAGCTACGGGGGCAACCTGGTGGTCTCCGGTTTCACCGGCTGCCGGCTACCCCGCGACCAGAAATAGCGCCACCGCTGATGAGACCCGTGGCCCCGGCGCTCTCGCCCGCGTTTAACGCCCTCGCTGAGGGCCTGTTGAGCGGCGCGGATGCCACCGGCGCGGGGCATTTCGGGCCCAACCCGGCCACCAACCCCGCCTTCACCCGCCTGGCCACCGGCGCCACCACGGTGCCCGACGGCCACGGCGGCACCCTGCAGCTGGAGGGCGCGCACGGCCATAGCGACTACCCGCGTTTTCCCGACGACGGGGGGCTCCGGACCACCAACTACAACATCGCCGCCGTTGTGGCGGGGCTGGGCGACAAGGCGGTTGCCGGCCAGTGAGGAGAACCGATGACTTTTCCCCGCGCCGGCGACGCCCCAGATTGCTGGGTGCCGCCCTATTCACCACCGCCCTCACCGCCGCAGGATGTCACGTGACAGGACCTTATGATCACACCCCGCCCTCGGTGGCCGCCAAGGCGCTCGAGGTGCTCAAATCCCTGCCTTCGTTGGAGGACACCCAAGCCCAGGTGCAAGCCGCCGCCGATGAGATCAAAACGACCGCCAGCAGGCTCATTCCCACTATCGCCTGGGAAACCCTCAACGAAGGCTCGGGCAGCCGTACCTGCGGGCGGCCCTACGAACAAAGCGACGGGCGGGAATACTTTTTCCCCCGCGCTGTCGCGGAGAACGTCGCGGTGTCTGAGCAGGACTGGGCCAAAATTCAGGAGGTCGCCAAACAGGCGGCGGCCAAGCTGGAGGCCACCGAGGTTCAGGTCATGCAAAACGGGCCGGCAAACCACGATGTGGGTTTTTACGGCCCGGCCAGGCTGTTCATCAATATCGGCTATCGCGGCAACCTGGTGGTCTCCGGTTCCACCGGCTGCCGGCTGCCCCGCGACACGAAATAGCGTTGCCGCCATGCCGTGGTGTCGACGGCGTGGCCGGCAATGGCGGCAGGCGGCCTCAGGTGCCGGTCCAGCGCGGTGGGCGTTTCTCCGCGAAGGCGAGCGCGCCTTCTTTGGCATCGTTGGACGCGAACACCGGCAGCAAGATCTTCATCTGTTCGGAAAACATGGTCTGCGGACTCCAGCCGCGTGACTCGACGATGATCCGCTTAGTGGCCGCGACCGCGAGCGGGCCGTTGGCAGTGATCTTCTCGGCCAGCTTGATCGCCTCGTCCAGCGCGGTTCCCGGCTCGGCCAGCACATTGACCAGTCCAAGGGCGTGCGCCCGCTCGGCCGGCAGGTTGTCTCCGGTCAGCGCCAGCTCCATCGCGATCGCATACGGGATGCGCTGCGGGAGTCGCAGCAGTCCGCCACCCCCGGCGACGAGCCCGCGTTTGACCTCCGGAATGCCGAACGCCGAGTCGCTGGCCGCCACGATCAGATCGGTGGCGAGCGCCAGTTCGGTGCCACCGGCCAACGCGTAGCCCTCCACCGCCGCGATCAGCGGCTTGGCCGGGGGGCGTTCGGTGAAGCCCAGGCCGCGGCCCGCAACGACGACGTTCTCGCCTCGCGCGAACGCCTTGAGGTCCATGCCCGCGCAGAAGGAGCCTCCGGCGCCGGTAAGGATACCCACCGACAGGCCCTGATCGCCGTCGAGCCGGTCCATGGCATCGGCCAGAGCCGCGCTCACCGCAGCGTTGACCGCATTTCTGGCCTCGGGGCGATTGATGGTGATGATCAGGATCCGGTCGCGCTGTTCGGTCAGGACCACGGATTCGGTGTTGCCTTCATTGATGCTGCTCACGACGGTGTGACGCTCCTTCGGAGTCGGGACACGGGTGCGCAGGAGATGCTAGCGGTCTCCCGAGGTTTTCCGGTCACCCATACTGGGTCAATGCCGAACACCGACGTTCACCCCGACCTGCGCGGCATCGCCCGCGTTGCCCCCCGGACCCTGGTCGGACCCCGCACGCTGCGGCTGGTGCGGGCGCTGACGGCGCTGCGGCGCAGCCGCGTCGACGACGTCGAGATACTCACCTTGGAGTCCGGGGCCGGTATGCGGCTGCACCGACCGCTCGGCGTCGACGCGCCCACCGCGGCGCTGCTGTGGATGCATGGCGGCGGTTACGTCCTGGGCAGCGCCCGCCAAGACGACGGGCTGTGCCGCCGGTTTAGCCGCGAACTGGGCATCACGGTGGCATCGGTGGACTACCGGCTGGCCCCCGAACACCCCTACCCCGCGCCGCTGCAGGACTGCTACTCGGCGTTGATCCGGTTGACCCGACTGCCCACGGTGGACCCGGAGCGGGTGGCGATCGGGGGCGCCAGCGCCGGCGGTGGCCTGGCGGCCGCGCTGGCGCTGCTGGCCCGCGACCGCGGCGAGGTGGCCCCGACCCTGCAACTGCTGGCCTACCCGATGCTCGACGACCGCAGCGCGTCGAAGCCCAGAAACCCCTGCTACCGATTGTGGAGTCCCGACAGCAATCGCTTCGGCTGGTCGGCGTATCTCGGAGACGCGGACCCACAGGTCGCCGTGCCGGCCCGACGTGACGACCTGACCGGGCTACCCCCGGCGTGGATCGGAGTCGGCACCCACGACCTGTTCCACGACGAGGACCTCGCCTACGCCGAGCGGCTGACCGCTGCCGGGGTGCACTGCCACGTCGAGGTGGTTCCGGGCGCCTTCCACGGGTTCGACCTCGTTGCGCCGAAAGCTCCAGTCTCGCAAGCTTTCTTCGCAAGCCAGTGCGCCAGCTTGCGGGCGGCTTACGGGCGGCATTGACGCCGGCGGAATGACGGCGACCTCAGGCGCTACCGGGCGTTCTCGTAGACGAGCCGACCACCGATGACCGTGGCCGCGACCAGCTCGGCGTCAAGCTGCGCCACTGCGGCTTCCGGCGGCACGGTCAACAGGCACAGATCTCCGGGCTGTCCCGGCACGACCGCGCGAGCCCGGGCGGGCTGCCCGGGCCAGCCCAAAAACATCATCAGCGCCCTGCGCGCCCCGACCCGTTCACCGGGACCCAGCACGGCCCCGCTCGCCGTAGTGCGGTGGACAGCTGCTTGCATCGCGGCCCAGGGGTCGCCGCGCCCGAACGGCATATCGGTGGAGAACGCGACCGGGACTCCGGCGCGCAGCAGCGAGGCGACCCGCCACAGGTGTTCGTGCTCGTGGACTTCGACCTCGGCGAGGTACTGGTCGCCGCGTTCGGCGATGAAATTGGGTTGCGTCACCACCGTCACACCCAGCTCGGCGAGGTCGGCGATGGCATCAGGGGGCACGACGGCGGCGTGCTCGATGCGGTCTTGCGGGTGCGTGCCGGCCTGGCGCAACGCCGCGATCGTGACGACGAGCTGCGCGGCGGTTACGCAGTGGACAGCCACCGCGCCGGTGGAACCGTGCCGTTCGGCGATCCAGGCGGCGAGCTCATCGAGGTCGAGGTCGTCGTCGTGCAGGATCCGCTTTCCGGGTGACAAAACGTGCAGTTTTTGCTGCAGGCCAGTCAATGTCGTAGCGTCACCGATATCCCAATCCGGTGTCGCATCGGTGATTCCGGTGACACCCAGGCGTAGCAGCCGAGTGCTGAGGTTGGCCAGGTCGATCCGGCGACGCGCTGCGGCGTCCGACCACACCGGGTCGGCGCTGCGGATCCGCCCGTCCGGGTGGCCGGCCATCCCCATCCGGTGCAGAGCCGCGGAGTTGAGCGTCCACAACGCGCCGCTGCGGTGCTGCACGCGCACCGGCACGCTGGGAGCCAGCGTATCCAGCGTGGTCCTGTCCAGCGGCCCGGCCACCGAGTCGTGGTAGCCCACCGCGCGGATCCAGCCGTCGTCGCCGATCGCGGCGGTGCTCAGGGCGCGGGCCAGAGTGTCCCGATCGCGTACCTGCGGCGGCCCCACCTGCACCGAGGACTCGGCGGCCGCCGCGGAATACAGGTGGACGTGATGGTCGTGCAGGCCGGGCAGCACGGTTCCCCCCGCCGCGTCGAAGACGTCCTCGCCGGCCCGCGGCGCGAGGGTCTGGTCAACCTCGTCGATCCGCGCGCCGACACGAATATCGAGCACCGCGCCGTCGATCCGGGTCGCGTGTCGGATCAGCATGGTGCAGGCAGTCTTTCGCTGACGATGCGGCGCACTGCGGCATTGTCGGCGCCCAACGGCGAGGCCGGCGGCGCCGGTGCCGGCGGCCGCGGCGCGGCGGCGGGTGCCGCA